>ONIF01000333.1 GCA_900317795.1 uncultured Eubacteriales bacterium
TTTTTATTACTTTTTTATAAAGCTTGACATATAAATGACCGGCTGTAAGCAAAAAACTCGGCTCGCCTCCCCTGAAAGGGGAGGTGGCATTTCATCACGCCAGTGATGAAATGACGGAGGGGTCTCGGGGGCGGAAATAAACTTCAAATACTATAAAATTTTTTGACTGATAAATCCGTCTGCAAGAGGACAATATATAATTGACAACTAATTGCTTTATGTAATATAATTATAGAAAAAGGAGTGTTGAAAGCAAATGAAAAGAGTGATAGTGATAGGTTCGGGACCTGCGGGAATATCTGCTTCGCTGTATCTCAAAAGAAGCGGAAAAATTGATGTCACGGTCATTTCAAAAGGCATGGGGGCATTGGAAAAGGCTGAAAAAATAGAGAATTTCTATGGATTTGAAAAAGCCGTCACGGGTGCGGAACTTCATAAAAGGGGCGTTGAGGGTGCAAAAAATCTCGGCATAGACTTTTTGGAAGAGCAGGTCGTTTCACTCAATTTTGATGAGAATTTCAAGCCCGTTGTCGAAACGGAAAAAAATAAATATATCTCCGACGCTGTATTGATTGCAACAGGTGCGTCAAGAAAATCCCCTAATATAAAGGGTTTGAAAGAATTTGAAGGAAAAGGCATCAGCTATTGTGCGGTATGCGATGCGTTTTTTTACAGAAATAAAGATGTTGCTGTCTTAGGCAACGGGGAATATGCACTTCATGAAGCTATGGTGCTGGCACAAACTTCAAAATCCGTCACTATACTTTCAAACGGTCTTGCAGTCAATACGGAGATTCCCGAAAATATCAATATAATCAAAAAGAAAATCACTTCAATCAACGGTGAAAATACGGTTCGGTCCGTGACATTTGACGACGGAGCTGTTTTTGAAACAAGCGGAATATTTATTGCACTGGGCGTTGCAGGAAGCACGGATTTGGCAAGAAAAATCGGAGTGGAAGTGTCTGAAAATAAAATTGTTGTAAACGAAAATATGCAGACAAATATTCCTTTCATATTTGCGGCAGGCGACTGCACAGGCGGAGTTATGCAGGTATCAAAGGCAGTTGCAGACGGTGCAAAGGCAGGTCTTGCCATGATAAACTTTTTGAAAACTTGATTTTTGGGAGTGATATACAATGATAGTAAAAAGCGAAGTGGTAGAGAGGACTATAAGAACAGCACAGCATATCATACACAGAATGCCTCTCGACAATCAGCGTTCGGGTCAGACTGTACTCTTTAATGTAAGGGGGATTCCGAAAGAAGTAACCTGCCATTCTTTAAGCGATTTGTCAATGACAGCGGAATGGGTTGTTCCCGAAGTGCATGACGACAGAAAAATAATATTTTATATACATGGCGGAGGCTATGGCATGGGAGATTTGGTGTCATCAAGGGCTTTGATAGCACCTATCGCCAATTACTGCGGACTGAAAGCACTTTCATTTGAATACAGGCTTGCCCCCGAACATCACTTTCCTGCACCCATAAAGGATTGTGCGGAAGCATATCTCTATGTGTTATCATTGGGATATGAACCTAAAAACATCGTTATGTTGGGCGATTCGGCAGGCGGTGGACTGATGTTTGCTTTCATGCAGTACATGAAACAACACAGATATCCAATGCCATGCTGCGGAGTTGCCCTCTCCCCCTGGGCTGACCTCACCATCACTTCCGAAACTTATGCCGACATGGACGAGGCTGACCCCCTTTTATCCGCAAACGTGCTTGAAAAATTTGCAGATGACTATATAGATGACAATTCCCCTCTTGACCCTCTGGTATCTCCCGTATTTGGCAGCTATGACGAAACTTATCCCCCCATTCTCATACAAGTGGGAGATAAAGAGGTCCTTTACGGTGACTCTGTTAAAATGAATGAAGTTCTCCAAAAAGGCAAGGTTGACTGTAAATTGGAAGTTTACCCGAATATGTTCCATATATTTCAGTTATGGAAAATAAAAGAAGCCGAAATTGCCATTGACAACATAGACGAATTTATCAACAGTAAATTTTCTTTGAAAGATGGTGACGAAAAACTTGAAACAGGCGAAAAATTGGTATCAACTTGATAATGCCGCAAAAATATATCCTGCCGTGCGTACAAAAAAATGGTCCGGCAATTTCAGATTATCCCTCAATTTCAACGAAAAAGTCGAGCCTGATATATTACAGCAGGCACTTGATGATGTCCGAAAAAGAATAGTAAATTTAAATCTCGAATTAAAAAAAGGCTTGTTCTGGTATTTTTTTGAAGAAACAGACCGCCCTGTCCCGATACAGCCCGAAAGACAAAGTCCCTGCGGAAGAATAGGCGGTATTCATAATAAAGATATGCCGTATCGTGTGACATACTATAATAACAGGATAGCCATAGAAATATTTCATGCCCTTGCAGACGGTACAGGGGGACTTATTTTCCTCAAATCCATAGCCGCAAGATATATCGAATTAAAGTACCATGAAAAAATACCCGAATTTGAAGATATAATTTTATGTGAAAGTGAGTATTCCCCCGAAGAAATGGAAGATGCTTTCAAGAGATATGCAAAATTCCGCACTCTCAAAAGCAGAAGTGAATTAAAGGGCTATCACTTTAAAGGCACACCCCTGCCAAGTGACCAGACAAGCGTTATTACAGGTATAATTCCCTTTTCAAAACT
>ONIF01000334.1 GCA_900317795.1 uncultured Eubacteriales bacterium
CCATGTCGGAAATGACCTTTCCGCACCAGCTTGCAAGAGTTATGCTTTGTGAACAGATTTACCGTGCTTTCCAGATAACCTCCAACGGCAAATACCACAAATAATGTGCAATGTGCAATGAGCAATGTGCAGTTAGGATATACATAAGTTTTTGTCAAAATATACATAAAGCTGTACTTTTGATTGTCTAAAATGATGATTTTTTGAAAATTTCATATTTTACTTTAAAAAAATTGTGCATTATGTTATAATACCTGTAATGATATTTTTAACAGGAGGACTTTAATATGTATTATCTTGGTATTGATTTGGGTGGTACTAACATAGTTGCAGGCGTTGTTGATGAAAGCGGCAAAATCCTTGTAAAAGCAAGCTGCAAGACAAATGCTCCCCGCCCCGAAGGTGAACTTTGTGATGATATGGCTGCTGTGGCACTCAAAGCTCTTGAAAGTGCAGGTCTGACAAAAGATGATATAAGCTTTGTCGGTATCGGTGCTCCCGGTGCTGTCAACGGTGAAACGGGCATAATAGAATTCGCAAACAACTTCGGCTATCACAACTGGCATATCGTTGACATGATGAAAGAAAGACTTGGTGTTGACGTTTACGTTGAAAACGATGCTAATGCTGCTGCTTATGGTGAATTCCGGGTAGGTGCGGCTAAAGATGCCAATGACGCTGTTGTTATCACTCTCGGTACAGGCGTTGGCGGTGGTATCATTATTGACGGCATGATTTACAGCGGTTCAAACTTTGCAGGTGCGGAACTCGGTCACACCGTTATCCAGTACGGTGGCAGACAGTGTTCATGCGGAAGAAAAGGCTGCTGGGAGGCTTATTCCTCTGCAACAGGTCTTATCAACATGACAAAAGAGGCTGTTATCAATCCGTTCAACGCTGATTCCATTCTCTGCAAAATGGTCGGCAACGATATTTCAAAAATAAACGGCAAAACCGCTTTTGACGCTATGGAACAGGGCTGTGAAGTCGGCAAGGCTATCGTTGAAGAATACATTAACTATCTCGGCTGCGGACTTGTCAACATCATCAATATATTCCAGCCCGAAATTCTCTGCATAGGCGGCGGCGTTGCTGCACAAGGCGACAACCTTATTAAACCCCTTATGAAGATAATTGAAGCAGAACGCTATACAAAACACAACTCTCAGCAGACAAAAGTTTGTGTATGCGAACTCGGCAACGATGCAGGCATTATCGGTGCAGCATTTCTCGGAAAATAATGTGCAATTAGCAATGTGCAATTAAAAAACGGAAATCCGATTTTTTTTCGGACTTCCGTTTTTTTGTTTTATCATTTTTTCTTAAAGCCGTCCTTGAGAGATACGCTTCTGTTGAAAATGAGATTTTGGGGTGTGCTGTCCTTGTCAAGACAGAAATAGCCCAATCTCATGAACTGATAATTTGACGGCACTTTAGCACCCTCTACAAACTTTTCAGCCTTGCAGTCTTTAAGCGTAACAAGGCTTGTCGGATTGATATAGTCAAGGAAATTTTTATCACCTGTATCGGGCTCGGGGTCCGTAAAAAGATTGTCATACAGTCTGACTTCTGCATTAACGTAATTTTCGGCATCTACCCAGTGAATTGTACCTCTGACTTTTCTGCCGTCAAGAGTGTTTCCGCCACGTGTTTCGGGGTCGTACTCTGCATAAACTTCAATGACTTTTCCGTTTTCGTCTTTCTTACAGCCTGTGCATTTCACGATATATGCTGACTTCAATCTTACTTCATTTCCCGGATAAAGTCTGTTATAGCCTTTTATTTTTTCTTCAATGAAGTCATCGGCTTCTATATAGCATTCACGGCTGAATGTTATAGTTCTGTGACCGTCTTCTTCACGGTTAGGATTGTTTTCAACGTCAAATTCCTCTGTTTTGCCTTCGGGATAGTTTGTGATAACAAGTTTTACGGGATTTAAAACTACCATGACACGCTGTGCCTTTTCGTTCAAATCATCTCTTAAACAGTGTTCCAGAAATGAATATTCAACCACGCTGTTGACTTTGGAAACGCCTATTCTTTCGCAGAAATTGCGTATGGATTCGGGTGTATAGCCACGTCTTCTCAATCCGCAGAGTGTCGGCATTCTTGGGTCGTCCCAGCCGTTGACATAGTTATCTTCCACAAGCTGACGAAGTTTTCTTTTACTCATAACGGTATTATTGATACCCAGACGGGCAAATTCTATCTGTCTTGGAATGGCAGGCACTGATGTATTTTGAATTACCCAGTCATAAAGCGGTCTGTGATCCTCAAATTCCAGTGAGCAAAGGGAATGTGTAATGCCCTCAATGGCATCTTCAAGGGGGTGTGCAAAGTCATACATGGGGTATATGCACCATTTATCGCCTGTTCTGTGATGTTTAATGCGGTTTATTCTGTATATAACGGGATCACGCATATTGAAATTACCGCTGTTCAAATCTATCTTTGCACGGAGTGTCATTTTGCCGTCCTCAAACTCGCCTTTTTTCATTCTCTCGAACAAGTCAAGACTTTCTTCAACAGGTCTGTCACGGTACGGACTGACGGCAGGGTGTGTCAAATCTCCACGATTGGCTTTCATCTGCTCGGGAGTGAGTTCGCATACATAAGCCAAGCCTTTTTTAATGAGTTCAACGGCATATTCATACATCTGCTCAAAGTA
>ONIF01000393.1 GCA_900317795.1 uncultured Eubacteriales bacterium
GTTGTCAAAGGAAAAGATATTACTTTTACGGTAGATACCCATTCTGACGGCACTGAAAACTATCCGCCACAGCCGTACAAATTCAAGTTTGAATACAAGAAGTCAAGTACAGGCTCTTATTCATCATTGAGAGCTTACGGCGACAGCGAAAAGTACAAGTACAATACGCAAAATCTTGTGGCAGGAGATTACACGCTGAAAGCAACCGTTAAAGACGGAAACGGCATGGAATATTCAAAAACCGTAAAATTTACGATTGAAGTTCCTAAAATAACTTTCAATGTCGGTCCCGGTGCAAAGGATTTTTTCACGGGCGGTGGAAATGATAAAGCAGTTATTGAAATAAAAGATGTAAAAGGCGGCATTTCAAATGAATATGAATACAAGTTTGAATATGTAAAATACGGAAGCCTGACAGCAACGACATTAACTCCGCCTACCAATTATTCAGCATGGCAGAATATCAAGGATTTTTCTTCTGAAAGTTCGGCTGATTTCAAGGTCAATAAAGACGAAAATGCAGGTATTTATGCAGTGCGTGTTTCCGTGCAGAATAAAGGAAATACAAATATCAATCAAATTTACAGACAGATCATTGAAAACTATACCATCAAAGTGAAAGTGCAGCATACTTTGTCGGATATAAATTCCCTGATAGATAAAGTCGATACTTGGACGGCAAATTCCATTCAGGGTGATATGTTGGATAAAATCAAAGATTGGACACCTAAAAATTCTGAACATTGGAGTGAATATCCGTTCCATTACGAAAGTTATCAGAATGCTTATGATAAGGCAAAATCAAGCAATACAGACGGCAATAAAAATTATGATACACTTTATTCCGATTTGGAAACGGAATTTTCCAAACTTCAAAAGCTGGTCAATTCAGGTCATGTCAGTCCCGATTTGAATGACGGTGACAGTCCTATCGGTATTGCAAACGCTGTATTTTGGCTGTATAAAGGGCTTTTAAACGTCATGACAGACACTTTCAAATCCCTTTCGGATTCAAGCGTGACAAGTACCGTTATGTATGGATTTGATTATAACAGTGTTGCAGACACAATTTTTCCGTTGTTTAAAATATTCGCCTATGCCCTGATAATTATTTTTGCGAGTGTCAATGCACTTGAAACGGCTTTACAGTATGAGATGTTTACCATGCGTGGCGGTGTGAAGATTTTGGCAAGGCTGACTTTTGCGAAAATATGGGTGGATATTTCTCTGATAGTTTGTCGTGGTATCGTTGCGATTGCTACGGATTGGCTCGGACAAATCACTCGACTGACGGCAGATATTACAAACATCATTGATGTCGGTGTCAGCTTGCAGCACAGTGATGCCTGGATAGTCGGTTGGATAATAGATTTTTTCAATGGTGTGCTTTTGGCGGCAGGAATACTTCTTATACTTCTTCCGTTAGTAGTTCTGATTTTGATAATGTTCGTCAAGCTGTTCATTCGCTCGTTTGAATTGGCAATGCTGCAATGTGTATCGCCTATATTTTTCGCTTGCCTGACGGGTGAGGCAACAAAGCAATATTTCAAAAGATTTATTCTCACCTACATATCGGTTGTCGTTGAAGTGGTATTCATGGCGGTTATTTGGTACATTTATGTAGAATATCTCAATCAGGCATTTTCCGTCAGCACACAGGCAAATACCGTACTTGAAATGTTTTCTCTTGAGGGCGGAATTATAAATTTCTTTATGGTTTCGGTAGGTGCATATATTTTGATGATAAAGCCGCCGCAGGTACTCAAAAATCTCGTGACGGCATAAAAAAGAGGTCGATTTGATATGGAAAAGATTTGTCCGAAATGCAAAAGTAAAAATATATCGTTCAGCACCGTATTTGAAGAAGAAAATCAAGGTGCAGGCTGTTTTTTAAGCTATATCGTAATGGTGCTTTTACTGTTCATACCCGTTTTAGGTTGGATACTGCTTTTTGCAATGTTCAATGAAAAGAAAAGCCTGTGCCTGTCACCTACGCACTATGCAGTAAATGCGGATACAGTTGGAAATTGAAAGCAAAAAAGAAGAACAGAAAGCTGATTGCTGTTTCCGTTCTTCTGATAGTTATTGTGGCTATGGCTGTTCAGTTTTACTTTATGGGTAAGTATCAGAGGTGGTTTTGACAAAAAAGGACTGCCGAAGCAGTCCGAAAAGATTTGATTATTAATGTACAATAAAATTCGTTTGCTTAAATGCGTAGAACAGTCTTTCCTTTCGATCCCCCTGCTGCCACTTTTTGCAACGCTTTGTTCACATCATCAAGGGAGAATATTCCATCTACCGAAGCTTCAACTTTATCCTTTT
>ONIF01000231.1 GCA_900317795.1 uncultured Eubacteriales bacterium
TTATTTTCGGTGGTTGCGGGGTTCATACGACAGAAAATAGCATTTGTCCAGTCGGTATCGGCAGGAAGTTCGGCAATATATGTACTGCTGTCATAAGCTGTCAAATCTACCCATGTATTGACACTGCCTGCCCATACATACACTGCAAAACGTGCATTTGCCTGTGTCCAATTCGAGTTCGGCACAAGATAAATAGCCGTAGTTTCCTCTTTTTCAACGGTTTTTTCGGAAGTATAGGTATTTCCGTTGAAAGTGACTGTTGCAGTATATGTAACGGTTGTGTCACCTATGGATTTTGTGATAGTCGCTGTGACATTTTTGGCAGAACCGCACTGTGTACAAGTAAAGGTTGCAAATGCTGAGGAAGTGCCGTTCCAAGTCCAGACAGGCTCGCCATAGGTATGCTCACATACGGAGTAATCACTCCAAGTACCGCCATCTTTGGTGCTTGTGGTGCTGTCAATTACTGTATAGCAGTTTGTATTTGAATCGGGGAACAGGTCCTCTGTCTGATAGACTTTATTACTCCAAGTGTTTTCAGTAGCAGAGCCGTCCATTCGGCAGAATATGACATTGTTCCATTGTGCGTCCTGCGGAACATCTCCTTCATAAATGCCGTCACCGTCAGAATCCGACATATTCACCCATGCGGTATCATCTGCCGAATTGAAAAAGTACATGGCAAAACGTGCATTTCCGCTTGTCCATTTTGAACTCGGTACAAGATAGAGTTTGCTGTTGGTTATAACAGGTTCTGAAACATCATCGGGATTATATACAACGGCTATGCCCGTACTGCCGATAGTACCCGAAATAGTGCCGTTGACTACTGTGAAAGTATTTCCTGTAATTTGGTCTGTATAAACACCGTCAAGCATTCTTTTGGCGGTAACGCTCACGCTTGCGGAATTTCCGCCCACGTTTACGAGTACAACGCCCTTTTTGCCTCTTTCGTTATAGACGATGTTGCCGCTTTGTGAAATATACTCCGACTGACCGTTAAAGGCATTATGGAATTGATTGACAGCCACAACTTCGTTACTGAAGCATTCTGTCGAGCCTATCTCACCGATATAACCGCCTCTGTAACCGTCTGTTCTTGCAAAATACAGGGCTGTTGCATCAGACCTTGAAGCGACCAATGCCCAGGTTTTATTGATGTCGGAGTCCGAAACATTGGTAGATTGTTGTTCCTCGTTGGAATAAGTGTCATGCGACTCTGCCCAGAGAACAAGCTGATTTGCAGTTGCGTCTGCCTTGTTGTATGAGTTCATGTTTGATTTTACACTTGTCGCATTTTTATTCACAACGGCTGAACGGATATTATTTCCCGTTACGTCATCGGTAAGATTGATATTTTCAAGCAGGGAGTTTATAATGACGGTATTATTGCTGTCGCCCGTGCTTCCGAGAAATTCACCGTAACAATACAGGCTGTCAAAAGCAGTATTTTCGCTGTTGGCATAATATTCTTTTGCGGGAGGAATTACATTGTGCCAATAGGTGTATTGTTCACCGTCTGCAAGAGTGCCTATATGCTTTGCGGTGTCGAAGCGGAAACCGTCTGCACCTGCGTCAATGCACTCTTTGAGATAATCAAGAACATACGCCTGAATTTTGGGATTTTCAGTGTTGAGGTCGGGCAAACCGTCAAGACTGTAATTGATAGACTGGTTACGGTTACTGGAGTTTGTCATTTTGATATTCCATGTATCATGCCAGCAGTCAGTATCGTCTTTAATGTCTGAGGGGGCAGAAGTGGTAATATCATAGCCTGTCTGATTTCCGAGATGGTTTGAAACGACATCTACAATAACGTGTATGCCGTACTTGTGAGCTTCCTCACACATTGCGGTAAATTCGGCTTTTGTGCCGAGAGCGGAATAGCCCGTGTTGTCAATGGTAAAGTTTGCGGGCTGGTAGTAAAGCCACCAATATTCATTGGTCTTGTTCAAAGTTGACTCCTTGCACTGCTGTATAACAGATGTCTGAATAGAAGTATAACCTGCTTGTGCAATCTGTTCCATGTTGTCTTTAATGTTGTTAAAAGACCATTGCCAGGCATGGAGTATAACACCCTCCTGACAGCTGTCAGTTAAGCCGTAATCTTCGGCAGTTACGGCATTGACAGGCATTGACACAACGGCTCCGCCTGCCGAGCCAAGCCCTGTAAATGCCGAACTTATCATAGACACTGACAGCAATGCACTTATCAGTTTGGATTTTATATCCGAACTGATATATTTTTTCTTTTTTGACATTCATTTCACGCTCCTTTAAAATTTTTTATTGCTGAAAGTCATAAATATTATAACATTTTTTAAATAGGTTTGTAAATATCCTACAAAGCCGTTTTTTAGCATAAATTGAGCAAAAATCGGTAATGCCTTTCTTTTTTGACTTAGAGAAAAAAATTTAAAAAAAATTCAAAAATAAGTGTAATATTATGGCAGGGTGAGTTGTTTACTATATGAAAGATCTTTTAAGACAAAAACAAAGGAGGGACTGAGGTGGAGTCCGAAGAGTACTGTCGTATTGCCGAAACATATCTTGATGATGTTTACAGAGCCGTGTTCTGCTGCTGCGGAAACAGGGAAAATGCCGAAGATGCCGTACAGAATGCATTCTTGAAACTGCTTAGGGAAAATGAATTTAAATTTAATGATGATGAGCATATCAAGCGTTGGCTGATAACGGTAGCTCTGAATGAATGTAAAAATGTATGGAAATCGTTCTGGAACAGAAACAAGGTTTCATTTGACGACCTTGACACAGAACCTTCTTACCACGATAACATACATGAAGAATTGATTGAAGCACTTGACAAGCTGCCGAAAAATTACCGTGCTGTTATTCATCTGTACTACTATGAAGAATACAGTGTAAAGGAAATTGCGGCAATACTTGGTATCTCCGAATCAAATGTACAAGTCAGGCTGAAACGTGCAAGAGATAAAATGAAAGTTTTGATTGGGGAGGAATAACCATGAATGAACAAGATAAAAAGATAAGCAGGCTTTATAAAGAAACTTATGGTAACATACACGCAAGTGAAGATTTGAAAGGAAAAGTGATAAATATGACAAATAAAAATAATCGTAAGGCGAAAGTGATAAAATTGGTTTGTGCCGTTGCTGCCGCAACACTGGCTTTGACAATAGGAACATTGGCAGTTTCTGCTTCAAGAATACAGCATGACAAGGTTTTTGTAAACGGTGAGGAAAAAAGTGCAAGATTTATTGACTACGGTATCAATACCCGTATGTGGGAATGCGAATGCAACGGAACAGGTTACAGCGTATTTGTACACGGTGACTTTGATATGGAAAAAGATACCCTTTACTTCGTTGATTATGGTGACTATTTCCTTGCTTCAACCGACCCGAACCCGACACTTAATCTCTATCAGGATATAGACAAATCCTCTTTTGCGGAAATCAAAAAAGAAGATGATGAAACATATCTCTATGTTACAGACGATGCAGGCACTATGCAGATACTTATGACAGCCGACGAAAAAGACGGCACGGCAGATGGCAGAATAGAAACTGATGATAGTTCTGATGAAGTATTTGCTCTCCTTCCCAACGGTGCCGTAGTAAATACCATGAAATACAGCTACACTCCCGTTATAGATGACATTATGAGATTGTTCGGTCAGGACAGAAACTCTTTCTGGAATCACCTTTATGACGAAATGGAAAGCAATAATCAGAACAACTAAACCCCTTTAAAAAAAATGCTCTCTTTCAAAGGAGAGCATTTTTTCTATTCTTCCGAATGATTATATTTTTTACATTTTT
>ONIF01000337.1 GCA_900317795.1 uncultured Eubacteriales bacterium
TGCAGCCTCTGCATTGTCAAAGGAGGAAAAGGAACTTCATGAACTCGAAGAACAAATTAACGAAACTCTTGAAACCATCAATAAACTTACTCCAAATTGCGATAAACTCGATTATATTTTAGCTGCAAGTTCAGGAGCTTTATGCGGATTGATAGATATATTTCTTGTCGGCAAGCCCGGAGAATCTCCACTTGGAAATATAACGGATAAATGGTTTGAAAACAGAATAAAAGACTTTGCTAAACTTTGTGGCTGGAAAGGAACGGATTCCACATCTTCTGCTGTTCGCTTTCTTGAGAATCAATTCAAAATTCCATATGATCAACGAGGTGCAGGCGATGCGGCAAGTGAAGTGTTCGGTCTAAGTCCAAAAAATCACCACTTCAAATCCCTTGCACACAATCCGACTTTGCTCGGTCTGTTTTTCTCCATACTTGACCAGTTCACAAACTCCTCTCATTTTATATCCAATGGTCAACTTATTTCCCTTGATAATGCTGACGGCAGTTTTAAACTGCATGGAAATGATATTCCAAGCAAATTATTCTGTGCATTCGCTAATTGGATTGGACATCTTATCTCTGATATGTCAGGTGCATCAGGAAGCAAAAGCAGAGGTATGGGTATCCCCTCCCCTTTTTTAGCATGGTCAAATGATGTGATAGCTATCAAAATAAAATTGCACATTCCCGTGAACAGCTTTGACAAGGCTATGAATGAAATGGCTTTAAAAATGTATGAACAAGGCTTTGATTTTCGCTTTCAGACAGCTCAGGCAATACCCGTTTTCATCAATGAAATAGTTGTGCGTCTTATTTACTCCATAAGACGACTGATAAAATATTTTGCCGAAACAGAACCAAAAAAATATTCTTTTTCATCAATGTGGAAAGCCTGCGAACCATTTTCAAATGCCACTGTCAAAAAAATGTTGACCGTAGCATATGGTACTTTTTGCCTTGTCGATATAGGTGATACCACTGTACGCAGTTTTATAACAGGTGCTTTTAATCCCGTAGAATTTTGTTTAAGACTGAATATTATCGGTATAGGGCGTTTCGGCATTTCATTATACGGCGAAATAAAACGTGGAATCAGATTGAATGAAACAAAAATAGAATTGCATTTCCTTGAAAGAAAGAAAACAATAGTCCTTGACTACATAGAAGGACTGAAAATCCTTGATGATGTTTATAATGACCGACATTTACTGACATTTATTGATGACTTTCAAAACAGTGGTCTTTATACAGAGGCTTTTCAAAAATCGGTCATACTTGCCGAAAAGAGAAATGTTCCGTCAAATAAAATATTAAAGTCAAAAGCAGATATTGATAAATACTTCAAAGGGGGCAAAAAATAATGGGCAAAACGAAAAAAAGACTTAAAGCGGCACAGGAAGATGCTCAAAAAGCTGTCAATAAAACCAACAAGAAAATAGAGGAATTAGGCTCTCATACAAGTGTTCTCTATGACTCACTATGCAGTATTCAAAGTATTTTTGACAAAATCAGAAATTTCCCTGATGAAGAAAAGCTGGAATACGAAAAAATCAAAAAAATAACACTTCAATGGAAACAACAGGTTGAAACAATCGAAAAAAATCACAAAAATGCTATAGTAAAGGGTGCAGGAGCAGGTATCGCAGGTGCGAGTTTTGGAGTAGCTGTTGTCGCAATGGGACCTACAGCGGCAATGGGTGTAGCTACAACATTCGGTGTTGCTTCAACCGGCACAGCTATTTCTTCATTAAGCGGTGCCGCTGCAACAAATGCTGCTTTGGCATGGCTCGGCGGCGGTGCATTGGCAGCCGGCGGCGGTGGAATGGCTGCCGGAGAGGCATTTCTGGCACTTGCCGGACCAATCGGCTGGGCTATCGCAGGTGTATCTGTATTGGTAAGCGGAATATTATTCTGGAAAAGCAAAGCAGATATAGACCGCATCCTAAATGTTTTTATCCTGATAAGTGAACGTGATATAAAATCATATGAACTTGCTATCGTCGAATTGAATGAACGTATCTCCCGTATAAAAGATGAAAGCCAAAAATTGATAAAAGCTGTTGAAAATATAAAATCATTCGGCTTTGATTACAGTAAAATGACAGAAGAACAGCAATACAAATTAGGTGCTTATGTCAATTTGATGTTATCCTCCACCCAACTGCTTGTAAATCCTATCATAGGTCTGCAGCCTAAATATACGGGAGAGGATTTTGATAAATTTTTATCATGGTCGAAAAGAAAAACTGACATTAAAATCTGCCATGAATATAAAGATATAATTATTTCACTTTCCAATCTCCTGTACAAAATTTCACTTGATGACAAGGATAAAAATCTGCTTTGGAAATCATTCAGGAAAAACAAAAAAATGCTTGAAGGCTTTCATATAAAAAAGAAAGAATTTGATTTCGATACTATCAATGCAGTATGTGAGGCACTTGGTTATAAATATTCTTTGAATTGCCTATAAAAAATCATGAATATGTTTTGATTTGAAGGTTTATACATTATTTATATTTACGTTTTTTCCATAGTAAATCACTTTT
This sequence comes from uncultured Eubacteriales bacterium, assembly GCA_900317795.1. Classification (GTDB taxonomy): domain Bacteria; phylum Bacillota; class Clostridia; order Oscillospirales; family Acutalibacteraceae; genus UBA1213. Next base: position 2,552 of record ONIF01000337.1, read on the forward strand.
CTGATATCACTCTTTTTCAATTCCCAAAAAGTAGCCTGTATAAACATTCCTCGACTTATCCAATCATCTTTGAAAGTTTCGATAAGAAATATTCTTTCCCAAG
>ONIF01000492.1:0-1353 GCA_900317795.1 uncultured Eubacteriales bacterium
TCGACGCATGGGACACCGATGCCAGCGGATTTATGGTCAAGCCGCTGGTTCCGGAAGACGTCCGCAGGCAGCTTAAAAAGCTGCACTATCCTTTTTCTGTGGGAGGTGCGGACGAGTGAACAGTTGGACTGATTTCTTTAGCTTCTCCACATTCGGTGCAGCGTTGCTTTTGAGCATTATAGGGTTGTGGTTCACCGTTGTCATTCCCGGAATCGATCGCTGGAGCAGGCGATTTTTCATGAGCTATTTTACCGTATTTCTGCTGTGTTGTGTGTCCAATATCATCGAGGTAATTCTCCAATATTATAACGTTCCAAGAGCGGTATTCATTTTTCTGCTGCTTCTGGAATCTCTGCTGCTCTCGCTGCCGTTGCTCATGCTGACAGCTTATTTGCTGCACTGCTGCGGTGAAAATATGCACTCGAGCAAACTCCTTTACGCTGTGTTTAGTCTGTGGTCAGTCTATGTTATCCTGCTTGTCAGCACCCTGTTTTTCGATGGTTTTATGTATATCACATCAGATGATCTGTATTTCCGCGGTCCCCTGTACTCGCTTCCTCTTGTGCCGATAATTGTTGCCTTGCTGCTCAATTTCGCGGGTACGATACAACGCCGGGCACAGCTTTCCCGCAAAGTGTTTCTTGCTTTCCTTATTGCCATACTGCCGATTGCGGTTGCACTGATCGTGCATTTGTTCATCAATAGGTGGCAGGATACCCCGACCTCTTAGGTCGGGGAGGAATGCCGCTTCCCCCTTTCAATATTAAAACTTTTAGTTCCCTCTTGATAATCACTAAAATATATAATATATTTAGTGAAAAGAGGTGAAATATATGCAAATGACTGTAACAGCAAAAATACAGCTTATTGTACCATCTGAATATTATGAACTGCTGATTAAAAGAGGTGAAATATATGCAAATGACTGTAACAGCAAAAATACAGCTTATTGTACCATCTGAATATTATGAACTGCTGATTAACACAGCTAACACTTATCGTAATGCTTGTAATTTTGTATCTGAATATGTGTTCAAAACTCATAATTTAAAACAGTTTTCTTTGAATCAGGAATTGTATTATGAACTTAGAGAGAAGTTTGGACTTGGTTCTCAAATGACACAATCTGTATTTAAAACTGTCATTGCCAGATACAAAACAATCCAAACAAATCAGCATCAATGGATTCAGCCTGAATTTAAAGTTCCTCAATTTGATTTAGTTTGGAACAGAGACTATTCCCTCAATCAAGATTGTTTTTCGGTCAATACTTTGAATGGCAGAATCAAATTAGCTTACTGTTCACAAGGTATGGAAAAATATTTTGATAAAGAGATTTACAAATTCGGAACA
>ONIF01000492.1:1388-2531 GCA_900317795.1 uncultured Eubacteriales bacterium
ACATAAGAAATATTTTCTGCACATTCCAGTGACTTTTGAAGTTTCAGAATGTGCTAATTCTGATATTTGTAATGTTGTCGGCATTGACCGTGGAATCAATTTTGTTGTGACAACTTATAACAGTAAACATCAATCCGGCTTTGTCAGTGGTAAAACTATCAAACAAAAACGTGGACATTATACAAATCTCCGCAAACAGTTACAGCAGGTCAGAACGCCGTCATCAAGAAAAAGGTTAAAGGCTATCGGTCAGCGAGAAAACCGTTGGATGCAGGATATAAACCATCAAGTATCGAAGGCACTCGTTGAAAACAATCCGGAGCATACCCTTTTTGTTCTTGAAGACTTGACCGGAATTCGTTCTGCTACTGAAAAAATCAAACTGAAAAACAGATATGTTTCTGTAAGCTGGGCTTTTTACGATTTGGAACAAAAACTGATCTATAAAGCAATACAGCATCATGACAAAGTGATAAAAGTAAATCCTGCTTATACAAGTCAATGCTGTCCTATGTGCGGACATACAGAAAAAGCAAACCGCAATAAGAAAATACATCTTTTTTGTTGCAAAAACTGCGGTTACAAATCAAATGATGACCGTATAGGTGCAATGAATCTGTATCGTATGGGAATTGATTATTTAGTACCTGATACAGTTACAGCAGAGTAAATCTTTGCTGTAAGGGGCGTTGTCAACCGTCCCACGGTGTTACGTCAGTTTGCCTTATGGCATTCTAAAGAGGTAGGAGATTTAAAAAATCGTTTTCACTACCGGATAGTGACAAGCCCCCCACTTCTTAGCGAACGAAGTGAGCGTAAGTGGGGGTAGTTGACGATTCGGTGTTCCTCGGTCATAACAGCCCCCGTTTCAGTGCCTGATAGTAAGCCCATCCGGTTTTATAGCCTTTGCGTTTGGCATAGGCTAATAGTTCGTTGTAGCTTGTGCAACTGGATGGACTGTCATAATTCAGCACAAAGCCCTCTATTTTTTGGAGAACGGCTTGCCGCTGTTCTTCTATCTCCCGTTTAGCCATCGGCAACTCAGCACCGCAGAACGGGCAGAACCTTATACGCTGGCCGTTAGCATCCTTCGGCGGGAACGTCCGATAGCATTCCGGACAGGACTTTACAAGTACTTCTTCG
>ONIF01000157.1 GCA_900317795.1 uncultured Eubacteriales bacterium
AAAAATTGACAATTTTAATTGTCAATTTTTGACGGAGGGGTCGGAACCTGCAAATATTTGTACAGCTTAACGAAAAATCAGAAATTTGCTCATTTATAGCAATTATCCAAAAACTGCATCGGATATATCCGCATTCATACAGAAAAATGCACCAATACTGTTGGCAATAAGTATTATTTTTCATGTTCATTTTTGAATTTGCTTACAGCGGTATGTATTTCTTTACCTGTTTCCCATGGGGTGAATGTCCGATAGTCCAATCCTATGACATGATATTCAGGAAACAGCGATTTGTAATGTTCACTTTCCGCAGGGCTGCCGTCTTTTCCGTGTATGTATAATACCTCATTTTTTTACCATTCCTTATCTTTCATCTTAGCAACTTTGACCAGTTCCTCAATTACCTCGCCTATATCTCCATCAATACAGACAGACTGCTTTTTTAGTTCCAACGGACAGCCTGCATCACCAAAATTGATACAGGCATAGATTGCCCGAGAATTATTTTTTGTCATTCTCCAAAAAGGATATTTTATAATTCCCGGTGTGTTAAAACCGACACCAAGTTCAAGAAACAATATCTTTCCCTTTCGGGTATCAAGAAAATCCACATATCTTTTTGCCGCTCTGTGCCAGCCCTCGTCCTCGACAAATGTGTCGTCCGAGCGAAGGTTCATGCTCATCGGCTTGCCGCATACAGGGCAATGAGGGATAAGCTCTGTGGGTATCTTCATATCCTGCTGATATTTCACCATATCAAGTATCATTTCCTTGTTGTCGTATGTTTTGTTGTGACAAGGCTCGCTGCACTGAAACAAACCATAATCTCCCTGTGTATAGAAAAGCCTCTCTTTGTCAAAGCCTGCTTTCTGAAAACAGTGATCGACATTCGTGGTGACAACAAAATAATCCTTGTCCCCGACAAGCTTTAAAAGTTCGCTGTAAACAGGCTTAGGCGGATCAAGATAGCGGTTGATGTAAATGTATCTTGACCAGTAAGCCCACATTTCTTCGGGTGTTTCATATGGGTAAAAGCCTCCGGAGTACATATCTTGAAAGTTGTATTTTTTTCCGAAATCGGAGAAGTATTTTTCAAAACGCTCTCCGCTGTATGTGAATCCGGCAGAGGAGGAAAGTCCTGCTCCCGCACCGATAATTATTGCATCAGCCTCGCTTACGGCTTTTCTCAAACGGTCAATTTCCGCTGAGAAGTTCTTTGTATATTTCATGATCGTCACCCCTAAATACATTGAAAATCACTTTGATATTGTGTTTTTGCAGAAACTCTCTTACTGTTTCAACAGCAATTTCAGCCGCTTTTCTTTGCGGAAAACCGAACACACCCGTTGATATGCAGCAGAAAGCAATACTCTCAATGCCGTTCTTCACGGCAAGTTCCAGACAGTTTTTATAGCAGCCTGCAAGCAAAGTACAATGCTCATCTGTAAGCTGTCCCTGCACGATTGGTCCGACGGTGTGTATCACATAGTCGCAGGGCAGGTTGTAGGCTTGGGTAATCTTCGCCTTGCCCGTAGGTTCTTCATAACCTTGTTCCTGCATGATACGTTCACACTCATTTCTGAGCTGAATGCCCGAAAAAGTATGTATGCAGTTGTCGATACAGTTATGACAGGGAACATAACAGCCCGTCATACCCGAATTGGCGGCATTGACAACAGCACCGCATTCAAGGGTAGTAATATCTCCTTTCCAAAGATAAATGTTATCCTCAACGGGCGAAAGCTCGGACAGCTTTGTAATACCTTTTTGTACCGTTTCCTCTTTCAAATATTCGTCCTGCACAATAAGAAATTCCTCACTTATCGGTGACGGCATACGTACATTGAAAAGACTGCGTAAAAGCTGTTTCTGCTGTATATCATCTTGCGGTATTTCTATATTTCTGTATTTCGGCTGTTCATCTAAAAGTGCTTCTATCAGATAAAGCCGCCTCTCGTTTTGTGTCATCATATCGCCTCACTATATTTTTACGACTATTTTACCATTCACCGTTCCTTTGTCAAGGGCAATACAGGCTTCACGAATGTTTTCAAAATCATATACTGCAACGTGAGTTCGATGTAACTGAAAAATATTCTGAAATGACAGGATAGTAATGTTGATTTCGTTAAGCTGACGATATTGCCTTATAATCTCCGTATCGCCTGTACCGGACAGTTTTCAAAGCAGTTTCCGCATTGCAGACAGTTATTTTGTCTGATGACAAAGGGCTTTGGACTGCCTTTGTCTATTGCACCCTGAGGACAAATCCTTATACATTTTCCGCAGCCAATGCATTTGTCTGTTATCAAATATCCTTTGGGTTTCAATTCCGCATTCCCGACAGAGAAATATTCCCTTGTGATGGGTTTTGTGGAAAGACAGAAATATTCTATCGTATAGTCTTTTATAACAAATATTGTGTCAATATTTTTGCTTTCACCGGGATAGACATTTTCAAGATACGGCTGCTCTTGATAGATAACATCACGCCATTTCATCTGCTCCGCCTGCGGCACTTCCACAGCTCTGCCGGAAAGACGGATCGTTTCTTTGAACCTTGTATATCCCGCTATCTGAACTCTGCCGTCTGCATAAAGCTGTCTTGCAAAGGATTTTCCCCTTGCGGTCAGAAAATATATATCCGTACCTTCATAGTGTATGGCACTGATATTTCTTACCTGCGGTGCACCGTTTTCATCTGCCGTTGCAAAATAAAGCACACCAACATATCCCAATTTTTTCAGACAAGTTTCAGTATCCATGATTATCCCTCCGTTTTGAATAATTCTCCGTTTTCATCTGCCCAGCACTGCGGATCGTCTGCATAGAAATCCCCGTTTGTTCCTTTCGCCACGGCAGGACAGCCCCTGCACCATGCAAGCAGCCTGCAGCGTGAGCATTTACTGAATTTTGTATATTCACGATAGCTTTCCATGCTCGTCACCCAAAGGTCGGCAAGCCTGTCATCAAATACATTTCCGACCTTGCTTTCCGCCACTCTGCGACAGGCAAAAACCGTGCCGTCGGGCAGTATCGTCAAGTGACAGTTGCCGCAGTTGCAGCCTCCGTAAATCATGCCTTTTTCCGCATTGTCGGGAATAGTAAACTTTCCTGTTTCGTATTCGTAAAGAGTCCACAGATGGTCTTTTTTATTGAAGTATGTACTGCATCCTTCGGCTTCGTATTCCTTGAATTTCTTGTCGCAGACCTCGAGCAATTCTCTGTATTCCTGTGCTGTCATAGATGCGTCAAGGTCGCCACCGCTGGGGACATAACGGGAGAATGCAAACACATTTACTCCGGCTTCCGCAACAGCGTCAATAATTCCCGGCACTTCCATTCTGTTGGTTTTTGATACAGTCGTCATAACAATTATACTGTTACATACATATTTGAATGTTATATTCATATTGGGAGGTATGGTTATGAAGAAAAAAGAAGAACTGCCGGATTGCCCTGTTGCAACGACCGTCAGCCTAATTGGAAGTAAATGGAAGCTGCTTATTATGCGAAATCTTCTTGTCCGTCCCTGGCGTTTCAATGAGCTGAAAAAGAGTTTGGAGGGTATCAGTCAGAAAGTACTGACGGACAGCCTGCGTTCAATGGAAGCGGACGGCATCATCACAAGAACAGTTTATGCGGAAGTGCCGCCAAGAGTGGAATACTCTCTCAGTGAGCTTGGGGAAAGTATGAGACCTATTATCAAGTCGATGGAGGATTTCGGAATACAGTATAAGAAGCTGGCGGAAAAGAATAGTTAATATTATTTCATCATAAAACAATAGATTATCAAACAATGTCATTCCGAGGAACGCAGTGACGAAGAGTCTTTACAAGATTCCTCACTTCGTGCGGAATGACAATTATCCGCTTGTTAAAAATGAAACAGTATAAAAAATATATCCTTAGGGCTGTAAATGAGCAAATTTCTTATTTTTAACGGCACAAGAAGTTAATTAACCCTTGCAGTCACCGTTAAAACGTGATATAATGGCATTGTTATTTTTTGAAAGGAGAGGAAAAAAATGTATTCTTTTATTCTTGACACAGCGGCTGCAAGTGCCGAAAATGCACAGGCGAATACCTGGCAGATGGCGATTACTCTGGGTGTATGGCTTGTTGTAATAGTTGTGGCATATTTTCTGTTTATATTCCCCCAAAGGAAAAAACAAAAACAGGAAGAAGAACTCCGCAATAATATTGAAATCGGTGATGATGTTACCACAATAGGCGGTATTGTAGGCAGGGTTATTGCTGTACGTGACGATGATGAAACAATTATTGTGGAAACAGGCAGTGACAAAACCCGCATGAGATTTAAAAAATGGGCAATATCATCTGTGGACACCCCCCAGCCTAAAAAAGAGGATACCAAAAAATCCGATAAAGACACCAAAAAAGACAAGACTAAGAAAAATGAGGAATGATTATGGAAAAGGGTGCATTGAAGTCGTGTGGATATTATGAAAGAGGCGGCATGAGCGGTGGAAAATATATTGCACGAGTTGCCTTAAACCGTGACGGCAAAGTTATATTTGACCTCGAAAAACAGGATTGGTACAATCTCCCCGTTGTTGAAAAGCATACAGAGATTTCAGCCGAAAAGTTTGCCGAACTTCAAAAAATGCTTGAAAAATATGATTTCAGCGAGCCGCATGACGAATATCTAAAAGAACTCAGAGTACTCGATGCCCCGTCTGTTTCGGTTTCCGTAAATTATGAAAATATCTCTTTCGGTATCTCGAAAACAGACAGTTCTATGAATAACTTATCCGCTATCGGAGAGATAAAAAAATTTTTCGATAATCTTTGAAAATGCAAAAAAATTCCCTGTTCCACTTAGCAATTAGCAATTAGCAATTAGCAATGTGCAATGTGCAATGATACAGGCTAATCAAGTGCCGAAAAGTTTCGACAGCTTTTCACATTAAAAAACTCCCTGTTCCACTCGAACAGGGAATTTTTTTATTGATGGCTTTCACGGTATTTTACAAGCATTTCATAAGCCGAAACATCTTTTTCTCTGAGGTTATCAAGGAATTTCTTTCTCTGCTTTTGCAGGCGTTCTATGGCATGGCTGTCCATTTTAAGCATTTTCTGTTCAATCTTCTTTCGCCTTTCGTTGATGAGATATTCCAATCTGTCAATATCTTTTCCGCTGTCGGAGAGTTTTATTATTCTCAACTCCAGCCTGTCAAGCAAATCTTCTTCATCAAATAAATTGAATTTGCCCCAATGTGTACTGTTTTCGGCTGTTTCTATCAAGTCACTTTTATTATAGTCGGTATTTGTTACATTTTCATATATCTCATCAGCTAATTTCGATTTGAAAATTTCCGTATCATCACCGAATACCCACTCCAATTCTGCCTGTATTCCCCTTGCGGAACGGTTATATGAATTTTTATACTGTAATTTTTTCTGTTTTTGGGGAGTGACAATATCTTTTTCCGTCGGGTAGGGCGGTTTTAAGCCTGCATCTCTCAATGCAAGAGTGACGGTCATTCTGACGGCACCGCTGTTTAAAAACTCCGTTTCACCGTATTTTCTCAAAAGGTCATTCACCTCTCCTATATGTTCCGTGAAATAAAATTTAATTCCCTTTTCGGCATACTTCCTATACATCATTACAAGCTTGTCTGCTGCCGCAATATCTATACTGCCGACTGCTCGGGCATCTATGATTATATTTTTCGTTTCGTCTGTAACGGCATTTTCAATGTCACTTTCAAACGTGTCTATATTGGCAAAAAACAGATTTCCGCTGAAACGGTATATTATCGTATTTTTTATCGGCATGGCTTCGGTATTCCTGCCGAGAGTGAAAAAGCCGTCTTTATTGGGAATCACTCCCATAAATGCACGGGGAGGCGTTACCGCACGGATAACAACTGCTATAAATGAAAGGACAATTCCTATAATAACGCCTGCCACTGTGCCGAATATGAGTACTCCCAGAAATGCCGCTAAAAATATGTAAAATTCGGGCTTGCTTGTTTTGAAAAGCCTTTTGGCAACGTGAAATTCACACGCATTCATTAAAGCGGATACAACGATTGCCGTCAGTATCGGTACGGGCATATATTTTATTACAGGCGTTCCGAAATAAAGCACAATAAGCATAGTGATACTTGCCGAAACGGATAACCATTGTGATTTTGCCCCGAATTGTCTTACAATGCCCGTTCTTGAAACGCTTGCATTCACGGGACAGCACCCTGCTGCCGCTGCTGCAAAATTTGCGACAGAGTAGGCTAAAATTTCCCTGTTGGAGTTGAGTTTATAACCGTCTTTCACGGCATTTCCCCTTGACGCTAAAAGCGACTCCGAAAGTATGACTGCCGCTATGCTTAAAGACGAGAACAGCATATCTGTAATTACATCTATGTCGGGTATGTACGGCTTGAAATTAAAAATCGGAAATCCGCTTTCAACATCGGGCAGCAGTTTTACACCGTATTTATCCACTTTAAAAACAAGTGTAGATACAACTGCAACCACCATCATGATGACGGACATAGGCACTTTTGGAATGAATTTCTTTCCAAGCATGATTACAACTATCGTTGACACTCCCAAAAGTGCCGAAACGGGATTGAATAAATGAAGTTGTTCAATAATGTGTCTTATCAGTTCAATTCCCTCGCCTGTTCCCGAAGTTCCTCCAAATAATTTCGGTATCTGCATGAGTATGATAGTACAGCAAATTCCCGATACAAAGCCTGCCATGACGGATTCCGAAATATACTGCACGATTTTTCCTGCTTTCAGAAAGTACAAAAGCAAAAGCCAGCACCCTGCCATAAATGCAACAGTCGGCACGGCTGATAAAGCCTGTTGACTTTCTGCGGCAATTCCAAGTGAAGCGATTGCCGCACCCGTGAGGGCTGCAGGGGCGGCATCTACTCCAAATACAAAGTCCCTTGAAGTCGTCAACAGTCCGAATAAAAATATCGGTATCACAGAGCCGTATAAGCCGTACTGCATGGGCAAGCCTGCAATTTGTGCATATCCCATTGATATTGGGATAGATACCAATGCAACAACCACTCCGCCCAAAATGTCTTTTAAATTTGGTTTTGAACGTATCATTATATCACTTCCCAAGATGTTTTTTTAATTAACGTGAGTTCGATGAAAACGAAAAATGATTATACTGTCATTCTGAGGAGCGACAGCGACGAAGAATCTTTTGAAGATTCCTCACTGCGTTCGGAA
>ONIF01000338.1 GCA_900317795.1 uncultured Eubacteriales bacterium
AAAAACTTCTTAATCATTTGATTATATTGTCCATAGACGATACGATGGTAGAAAAATACGGTGAACATTTTGAAAATCGTGCAAAGTTGTTCGACCATGCCGGACACAACGGCTCCAATTATCTGAACGGTCACTGTTTTGTCAGTATCATGATGTCCATACCCGTTTTTGATAACGGTGTGATACGTTATCTTTCTTTTCCTGTCGGTTACAGAATGTGGGCAAAAGAAAAAACAAAATTGGCTATGGCGGCTGATATGGTAAAAGAAGTTATGGAAATCATCGGCAGTGAGCGAAATGTATGTCTATGCTGTGACAGCTGGTATCCGAAAGCGGAAATAACAGAACTGCCGCAGCAATACGAAAATCTTGCCCTGATCTGCAATGTCAGATATGATACCGCTTTATATGATCTTCCGCCTGCTAAAACAGGTAAAAAAGGCAGACCAAAAGTAAGAGGAAAGAAACTGTTTTTTAATGACTTTGAGTTTTTACCTGTAGATGGCACGGATTATTCCGTTGGCAGCCGTCAGGTCATCACAAAACTTTTTGGCAATATGCCTGTTCACGCAATCGTTACCAAAACAAAGAACGGCACTCAAAGATTTTTTATCTGCACGAAATCCCCTGATGAACTGAATTTTGATTTTACCGCTTCTGACTTGGGCAAAGCTTCTCTTTTTGCAAAAGCAGATGTACAATTTCTTCCACTGACCGTCTATTCTGTGCGTTGGTCTATCGAAGTCGCTTACTACGAGCAGAAGAAGTTCTGGTCTTTGGGAAATTATATGCTCCGAAGCAAAATCGGTATTGAAAGATTGACAAATTTGCTGACACTCTTGTATTCTTTCATGACATTACTGCCTTTTTATGATAAAACATTTTCTGCTCTATCAGACAACAGTCCTCAACAATCACGCTTTGTCATCGGCATGACCATCTGGCAGGAATTATTTTTTGCGGCTTTCGAGCATGGGCACATCTCTTCAAAAAATGCTCTTTCTTTTGCTTGCATCATTGACCTCTTGTTTTTCTCTGAAACTTGGAAACTGGTGTTTCATTTATACTATGACTTATATTGGCAAGATAATGCATACAGACAATTATTTTATCTGTTTCAACCTTGCTCAGCAGTTCTTCAATTTCGATATTCTTTTTTATTTCTTCTTTTAAAATTTCATAACTGTTACACAAAATTTTGTACTCTTCTCTTAAGCTGACATATGTAGGATGGGGAACATAATTCATTACGACATCAAGCATATCATTGGCGGATAGTTTAGCCGCTTTTTTCTTGAATATATATTCGGAACGACAACATTTTGTGTAAAACCATTGTACATAAGCACTTTCCACACTTTTTATTGCACTTATGGTATTTATTGTTGTCCTTATTGTTTCAAACAACCTCAAAATATCTATTTCTTTTCCACCTGCAAAATCTTTAATCTCTTGATATAAATTTTTAACTATATCTTCACCTTTTATCCATAATTCGTCTTTTTTTTCTATGCAGCTGATTATATTGTGCAGCCACTGTACAGGACATCGTCTACATTCTTCATGGTATTGATAAGTGCCTATTCCTGTATTGAAAAAATTTTTTTTGTTACTTTCTTCATTTTGTAAACATTCATAATCAAGAATATAGTCGAATATATGTGATGGATCATTTATCAGATCATAATCCAATTCTTCATAGGAGATTAACTCTTCATCGTTTTCGGAAATTTCTATGATATCTTTGAATCGCACATCTGACACAATAATATTAACGGCCTCACGCACCTTTTGTTCTTTGATAGCATAAGCAATATAGTGTCCGATCAATGCTCCTTTAAGATAATTTTTACTGCTATATGACGTTTTGTTTTTGACAGATGTAGGATTAAAAGGGCGTTCTGCATTAAGTTTATATTTTCCTAATTTATACGGTAGTATTGTTGCACCTACCCTTATATGAAACAGTTTCCATAACCAACTCTCGAAAGTTAATTTTTTACTATTATAAATTTCTTCATATTTATTTGCATTTTTCTTTGTCATACGTGTTCCTCCTACAATCGACAAACTGTCGAAACGACTTAACCTAATCTTATTGATTTTTGGCTAAAAACGTGCTATTATACACCCACAAACCAAAGACAAGTCGACAGTCTGGTTTGTTAAGATTATAGAGTGTGTACACATAAAGTGATTAAATAATATTATCAATAAATATCGGTGATGGATATACTTTTATTAATGGGTAAATATTATCTTACATCGATGTATAACAACATTAAAGGAGATATCTAATAAAATGAATAGTAATTTTTACAATAATGGCATATTTCCGTATTGTCCAACCTATCCTATTATTACACAACCTATTTCTTATCCACAGCCATATACGTCAACTACAACAGAACAACAAATATTGCAGCCGACTATTGAAAGTATATTTGCCAGATATACTCCCTGCATATTCAATGGTACAAAACATCTCATCAAATTTTTCAGATTTATTGACGATGATAATAATATTCGTAAGCGTCAAAAGTAAAGCGTATTGAAAAACACGGAGTCAGGATATAATAATCTGACTCCGTGTTTGAATTTACAAGGAATTGAAGTAACCGCCAACCCCAAACATAGCTAAAATGAATCCGAGACAGGAAACAAAATTCCCGCCTCGGATTTTTTAGGATATTTGGAGATTTTTGTGGCAATGATTATGCCACAGGTAACGGATCATCAGATTTTTCGGGAAATGATATGATTTTCGGGCAACCATCGGACAGAAAATCTTCAACCACATTTTCAAGATGTTCCGGACACAATTCTCCTTCAACCATCAAATCAAACAGACTGCGTACAAAATTAAAGTCATCGGAAATATCCGTGACTTCTGCCTTTTGAAATTTATTGGATATAGAAATTCCATATACCGTAACTTTGCCGAAATCTTCCGAGATGACTGTGGATTCCGACAAAGTATAGATATAACTTTCACTTTTGCGGACTATTCTGACCATATTCATACCCCACTTTTTGTAAAATTCTTATCACATTCAACCATTTTATTATAAGCCAAAATATGGCAATATTTATGTGTAATACAATCTCTTTATATATGATATTGAGTGAGAATAATCGTGTGAGTTTATTTTAGACTTTGTGCAAAGTGATAAATATAGCTTTTTTGAGATTATGCGTATTCCACAATAAAAGAAAAAACAGAGGAATTACCTCTGTCTTTCAATGTCCAACTGACTTCAGATTACTGTGAATTACTTTATGAAACATATTCAATTTACTGTCGGGAACTTTAAACTACTGTATTTCACTGTACATTTGTCTGCAATATTCGGGAAGTTCCGAACTCCAAGGCATGACGGAATCTATTTGTTCGTCTGTCGGAGCATTACCCCATTCCGGTAATTTTGTCAGCAGATACAGCAAATAGCCGTACACATCAAGACCGTTTCGCTTTGCTGTTTCAATGATACTCATCACATCAGCACTTGCATCGGCTCCTTTATCTGTATCACAAAACAGAAAGTTCTTTCGATTTATGACAAGCGGCTTGACCGTTCTTTCGGCAAGGTTGTTTGTCATTTCCACATTCGGATCGTCTAAAAATACTATCAGTTTCTCTTTCTGATTTTGGGCATAGGTAACTGCCGTGCCAAGATTTGAATTCTTGCCCGGTTTCAGCCCGTCTACGATCTCATATACTTTCTCAATCAGCGGTTTAACTTCGTTCTGCCGCATTTCAAGTATCCGAGATTTTGAATACTTATCCTCCCTTGCCTTTCTTTCAAACTCGGCTGCCTTGTCCAACAGTTCTACTATCTGTGCAGATTTGCAAGCCGTATCGCCTTTCGGGATACAATCCACGAACCTACGGCGAGCATGAGCCCAACAACCTGCGTGAACATACTCTCCGCTCCCGTAGGATGCCATTCCGTCCGTCTGAACGATGCCCGTGTAGCCTTTCAGCAATTCTTCGGCAGTGGCTTTTGTGCGGCTGTCACGATAGCTGTACAGGGCGATTTTTCTTTTTGCCGCCGCACCTGTACATACTACCCACATCTGCCCCTTTTTCGTAAGTGGCGTTTTGCCTTTTTTCAATACATTCAGAGGCGTTTCATCTGCATTCAGAATCGGCTCCAGCCATGCGTATTCCCAAAACTTTTTAATGACCGGCTCAAACCATTTTGCACCTTTTATCACCCAATTCGCAAGTGATGTACGGTTCAGATAGATTCCCCTTAATTTCCAGTACTGTTCTTGGCGGTAAAGCGGTTCACCCAGCTGGTATTTTCTCTGCATAATGTCCGCAACAAGCGATGCGTCGGGCAGTCCTTTCGGGATCACTGCCACAGGCGTTTTATTCGGAGCTTTTACGATATTCGATTTTTCGGCATTTTTATCACAGTTTTTGCACTTATACACGGCACGGTAATATTCAACTTTATATATCTGCTCGGGAATTGTGAAAATACGAGTACATATGTGTTCTTCGGCATATTTTTCAAGAGGGGTACCGCAAACCTGACATATCCGTTCGTTTTCCGGAAGTTCATATACAACTTTTTTAATTTCGAGGTCTGACCTCAGTTCATTTCTGCCACGATGTTTGCCCGTTTTTTTGGATTTCCTCACCTTTGAGGCAGTTTTTACCCTTTCGGGTTCGGGCATTGTCAAATCAGATTCCGATTCAGCCTCATTGATTCCGCCCTCAAACACAGGCTGTTCATCCGGCGAAAGATACTTGCTTTTTTCGCTTTTCCTGCCGAAAATCATTTTATTTCTTTTGAGCAGCATTTCTTTCAAATGCTCTATTGTCAATTTATCTTCTTCAATAATTTTATTCTGTTTCTCAATAGTTCTATCTTTTTCCTCTATCTCTTTTTCAAGACGGGTACATTCTGCCATTGCTTTTTCATATGCTGCTTTCAAATTTTCGTATTCCAAAACAAAATGCCCCTTTCCTTGAATTTATCAGAATTTACATTGTGCATTATACAACATATCATCTTCATTTGCAAGAAAAAGAGCAATATTTTTTTCTTTGATTTTTCAGCAGATGTCTATTCTGCCGCTTATCTTCTTTATCGCTTTGGGCTGGTCTGTCGACAAACCCTGCATCAGCCATACGAACTGTTCCTGTGTGAGTTTTTTCACCTCATCT
>ONIF01000402.1 GCA_900317795.1 uncultured Eubacteriales bacterium
ATTAGCATCAAGCCTCATCCAGATACCATTGAGTGTGAATGGTGTCATAAAACAATAAAGTGGGATGCATCATTTGGTGAACATAGATTTTGCTCTAAAAAATGCTCTAGAAGTTATTCCTCTGCATATGGTCACACAACCGAGACTTCCAAAAAAAGAAGTGCTTCATTGAAGCAGTTTCATCTTGAACATCCCAAACACATTTTAACTCGTGATCCATTAAAATCAATCCTTTCGGAAAAGGAATATCAATCTATTCTTTCATACGCTGCTATAGTCGAATCAATGATGGACAAATGGTCAAAAGATGATGCACTCAAAATACTTGGTCTGTCCGGCAAGGTTACAGCTCCGGAAATCAGAAAGGCCTATCTGAAACTGATGAAAGAATATCATCCGGATCGTCTCAAAGCCAAAGGTATTACCGGAACACTGCAGCGTGAATATGAGAATAAATGCAAGCTTATCACCGAAGCCTACAACTATCTCAAATATTAGAGTCATACCGGTAACCATGAAACCCGTTGCCGCATTCCTTCTGAATTCGGGATTAGATCTCTGTCAGCTCCTTTCTGCAATATGTAGTATTTTTGTACACGCTTTCATACTTGTTCCTAAGCAATCAAATTTTCCTCGTTTATTATAGGCTCCATAAGGCTTTCCCTGATACTCTGAAGTACCGAATTCAAAGTTCGGTGCTCCAACTCTTTTTTGAACGATTGTCTACTTTTTGTTACAAAGGTAGATCGGCTTTTCAAAGTTTTCAGGATATCGTGCAGCTTTTCGAGGTTGCAGTTAAAAAATGCTTTTACAAAATCATTGAACCAGGATGGCTTAACATGAATTTTCCAAAAGGAAATGTTCTTCAGCATCCTGGATAAAAAATTTGCCGCAATGTTCTTCAGAAAATATGCACAGAGCGAGCTCATTATCAACACTCGTAAAATATTCAGGTTGGTGGTGCATTTGGAGAATCTTAAGCCGCTTCCGCTTTTGAGATTTTTGAAGCACAGTTCGCACTGCCATCTAACTCGATAAGCGTTGGTAACCAATTTTGGTGCAAGAATTTCGTGATTGATGTTCGTTACAAGCAGGACTGTTTCATTCTTTTCTTTGCTGTAAAAAGCAACCATTCTTACCGAAAGCCCGGTCTTGAAAGTGGCCGTAAAATCGATGTT
This sequence comes from uncultured Eubacteriales bacterium, assembly GCA_900317795.1. Classification (GTDB taxonomy): domain Bacteria; phylum Bacillota; class Clostridia; order Oscillospirales; family Acutalibacteraceae; genus UBA1213. The sequence goes on from ONIF01000402.1 coordinate 1,179, forward strand.
CTGTTTGTTTTGGCGAATCATAATTAATGCATCACTTACCTTCATTCCGTTATATTCTTCAGCCTTAGGAGCTATCTTTCGGTATGTCCCCCATGTGCGACAATCAGATATGACAGCAGCACAGTTTTTCCTTCCTTTGGTAATGTAGAATGAGCCGTTTGTATCAATATCCTTCAAAAGATTCAGACTGAAATATCCGCTGTCCATCAGCATCAAGGCTTTGGAGTCATCCTTACCGGGTACTTCAACAAAGGATTTTTCGTTTGCGGTTTCAGCTGTTAAAACAACAGTTTTGATTGCTCCGGTTTTCATTGACATTTTGGTTTGCAGACCTATGCCTGCATCCTTTACTTCATCAAAACACACATCTCCAGCTTCATCGAAAATGCCATCACATACTTTTATTTTTGTCTGACTTCTTGTCCCTTGATACACATCTGCCAGCTCTGATTTTAGCTTCCAGTATGATCCGTCATACAAGTATATATCCTCTATTGGCAGCCCCTTCTTTTGGAATAGTTGAATTAATTCTTCTCCTTCGGCGTAAGCACATTTCTGGCTTACATCGTTATGAGTCCGCTCAGACTGTTCCAGGATATATTCAAAAAAATCTACGCATTCATCTGACGACATCCGGTTCCAAAATGGCTTTATCTGCATTTTGCCTTCAAAATTAACATTATACAGCTCGCATATTTTTGATAGAGATTCAGGAGTATCAGAACTTCCAACTGCTGTGATAACAGCCTGGGCAAATTTTGTTGGTTGAAAACTTCCTTTTCGTTTAACAAACCCGCACTTCCTGGCCTTCTTGCCTATTTTACTACTTGTACCCTGGTTACCGAAAAAATCTAAAATTTTATTCTTGGTTACGTTTGCAGGTAATTTTTTATTATGCTTCTTAACTGATTTATGTGATAATGACATAGGCATGATTACTCCTTTTTTGAGTGTTTTTCTTAATTTCATTATAAGGAAAATCATGCTTTTTTTCTCTCTAATTCCTTGTCCTGCAAGCTTCTCCAAGAATTAATTGATTATTTTTCGATCAAGTATATGTGCGTTCGCCCTGGGTATATGTTACCAAATTACTAATTTGGTGTTAAAA
>ONIF01000127.1 GCA_900317795.1 uncultured Eubacteriales bacterium
GACGACGACGGAAATAACATATTGTCTGGGTTCGATAGGGGTAAATTTAAAGTTGCCGTTATAGCTTTCGGGCTGTATGCAAATATCCTGACCGTATTCGTCCTGATAGAAGTACTCGTATGTATATTGCACATTGGCGACAGGGGAAAATATAATCTGCTGTCCCGTTGAGGCATTGAATTTTCTTTTGAGGAAAGTACCGTCTGCTATGGTGTAGGAGGCGAATTTGGGGTTATTGAGTTTGACAATATCGTTTGTGTAAGTTCTCATAATGCAGTCACGCACATTGACCGTTATTATTCTGGGTATGCCGTCTTTTGAGATAATGCATATATGTGCCGTACCCGCACTTTTTGCACCGATACTGATGAGATTTCCGCTTATTTTTTGAATATCGAGCAAATTGCTGTCATAGCCTATAAAGTTGATAATTCCCGAAGAAAGTGCAACTGTTTTTGACATACCGCGGTTGAGCCGTATAGGTTCATTGATATTAAGTATGTTGTCAGAGTAAGACGTTTCGCCATCGCCGTATAGGTTCATTGATATTAAGTATGTTGTCAGAGTAAGACGTTTCGCCATCGGAAACAATAACGGCAAATATTTTTTCTTCTGTCAAGTCCTCATCTTTGTCATAGCGTGATACTTTTATAAAGAATTCACCTTTTTTAACTGCCTTGAATACAAATTCATCATTTTTTGTTTGGGGAAAGAATATCTGTTCATATTCCGAATCCTTGTAAAAAAATTGGTATTCAAATTTTTTAGTTTCATCGGGGACTTTCCCAAATTTCAGCGTTGTGCCGTTTTCAATGGGAATAACATTTCCTTGTTCTGTCTGCTGACAATAGACTTCAATTTCCTGTCCGTCTTTGAAAGCTGTAAGAGAAATGATGTCCTTTTTTTCCTCCTCCCGAACCTGTGCAGGCGGTTCTTCTGAAATTTCGGTTTCTGCTGCCGCATACGGCACACTCGGAAGCAACAATGCCGCTGTAAGAAGTACGATAAATATTGACTTTAACTTGTTCATTCTTTCCATTCCTTTCTTATCAAAAAAATCAATAAAAGTATTATATCATTTTATATTTATTTATGCAAGATTTTATTTTATCAGTCATAATTGAAGTTTCACATATCGTCTGCAAGAAAAATCAAGGGGGAAAATTTTATAAAAAAACCGCCTGCAAGGATTTTTGAAATGTCCTTGCAGGCGGCTGTTATTTTAATATTGTGCTATCATTTTACGGTTACTGTGAAATATTTCTTTTCAACGATACCGTTTGAATCCTGAACTTTGATGCAGATGTCATAATCAACTGCCTTGTTGGGAGTGATAGACACGGTATTGTTTACAGCGAACTTCTGTTTTTCAACCCAGTTGGCTTCAGAGGATTTCTTGTAGTAGAAAGCGTAGGTGTAAGGAGAAGTACCGCCTGTTGCAGAGCCTTTCATGGTGATGTCACCGCCAAAGCTGACAGTTGACTTTTCAGCAGCAGAGCCGTTTACGGTAGAAGTATTTGTAACACCGGCAACGGTATTGAAAGTAAAGAACTTTTTAACAATCGTGCCGTCAGCGTCTTTAACTTTTACGCAGAGGTCATAAGCAGCAACATTTGAGGGTTTAACAGTAACGGTTGTATTAGTGGTGAAGTTCTGTTTTGTTACCCATGATGTATCAGTAGTTTTCTTATAGAGAACTGCATAGGTATAGTCACCTGCACCGCCTGCAGCCTTTGCATTGACTGTAAGAGAGTTGCCGAGAACTACTTTATCGGAAGCGATAGTAGAATTATTCTGCAAAGCATTCTGATTGGAAACAACTTTTACATTGAATGTCTTTTCTGCAACAACACCATCAGCGTCTTTTGCTTTTACGCAAATCTCATAATCGGCAGCTTTTGACGGGAGAACGGACGTTTCGGAATTGGAACTGAAATTCTGTTTTGTTGTCCAAGTTGTATCAGTAGTTTTCTTATAGAGAACTGCATAGGTATAAGGAGCTTTACCGCCCTCCGCAGCAGCACTTACAGAAACTCTTTCACCGAGTTTGATTTGTGTTGCACCAACGGTGGAAGTGTTTTTGAATTCATTCTGAGGCTGTTGTGTTTCGCCTACAACAACGTTGTAGTATTCTTTTGCAACTGTGCCGTCAGCGTCTTTTACTTTAACGCATATCTGATAATAGCCTGCTGTTTTTGCAGTAAAGGAAGCTGTTGCATTTGTACCGAAGCCTGAAATGGTTGACCAGCTCTTTTGAGTGAACTCTTTTGAGTAGTAAGCGAAAGTATAGCTGCCGCTGCCGCCTGTTGCAGAAGCGTTTATAGTTACAGTTTCACCAAGATTTACTTTATCTGCACTCAAACTTGAGGTATTTGCAAGAACATCTCCTACAGTGACGTTAATTGTTTTTGCAGCAGTTGTACCATTGCCGTCTTTTGCAGTAACACGGATATTATATGTGCCTGTTGCAGTTGGCTTGAATACAGCAGCATTTTTTGCGGAGTAGTCAGCAATAGTTGTCCATGTGCTTGCAGTAGAGAGTTTTTGTTCATACTTATAGGTAACGCTGCCGTTTCCGCCTGTTGAACTGCCGAGAATTACAACGGTTTCGCCAAGAGTTACAGCATTGTCGATAACGCTTGAATTATTGGCAATAGCGTTGTTTACGGTGAGTGTAAAGAATTTTTTAACTTCCGTACCTTCTTTGTCCTTAACTTTTATGCAGAGGTCAAAAGTACCTGCCTGTTCGGGTGTAAATGTAGCGGAAGCGGTTGTGCTGTAAGCTGAAAGTGTAGTCCAGCTTGATGCGGAAGTCAGCTTATAAAGCATTGAGTACTGATAACCTTTGATACCGCCTGCGGCAGCACCGTCAAGTGTAACGGATTTGCCCTTAATGATAGTATCGGCAGATACTGTTGAAGTATTCTGCAAAGCGTCTGCTACGAATACATCACAAACGGCTGTTTTTCCGTCAGACAAGGTTGCGGAAATTCTTGTAAAGCCTGCTGCAACACCTTTCACTGTACCGTCAGCGGCAACGGTTGCGGCATTTGTATTGCTGCTTGTCCATTTTATAGTTTTATTTGTAGTTCTGGAGGTATCTATGGAGGCAGTGAGTTTTACAGTCTTGCCTGCTGATGTTTCAACATAGTTTTTGTTAAGAGATATGCTGTTTGCAAGCTTGTTGAATTTTACGTCATAGTAGCTTGCAAAGAGTTCCGCATAGCTGTTTTCATAGCCCGAGATAACAAGGTCATTGCAGTTCTGGAAGCCGTTATTGATTTCCGTAACGCTTGCGGGAACAGTCATCGCTTTGAGGGAGTTGAGATTGGTTACTTCAAAGTTAAGCTTTGTCACTTCCGATGGGAATATGATTTCTTCAAGATTGGAGCAGTTTTTGAAAGCTCTGTTGTTCTGGATAGTTTTAACCGTTTCGGGAACGGTATAAGAGCCTGTTTTGCCGTTGGGAACATAGTAAAGCTGGGAAACGTCCTTGCTGTAAACAACACCGTCTATGGAAGTATAGTTGATGTTGCTGCTGTCAAAGTTCATAGCAGTAAGGCTATTGCAGTTTTCCATTACATAACCCATGTCAAAAGTACTTGTGAAGTTCTTCGGGAAAGTGATGGAAGTAAGTTTTGTTGCGTCTTTGAAAGAGCGGTCATAAATATCGGTAACGGTTGCGGGAACGGTATAATCACCCGATTTTCCGCCCGGTACGAATATGATTTTGGAAACTCTCTTGTCATAAAGAACACCGTCAACGGTTGTATAGTAACTGCTGTCGGAAGCTGCCTTTAAAGTGGTGAATTTCGGGCAGTTTGCAAATTTGCTGTAACTGCTGAAATCATTGAACTTGCTTGACAGATTGAGTGTTACAAGGTTCGGACAGTTGTTGGTTGCAGCGTCACGGATTCTGCCGTATGAAACGATGCTTTCGGGAAGTGTTACGGTTGCCGCACCTTTCGGGAATGCATAGATATAGTCTTTTGCCGTGTTCATAAGACAGCCGTTTACAGCGGCACGTACAGTATTGTCCTCACTGACAACAAACTTTGAAACGCTGGGGCAGTTGTCAAAATAGCTGTCACCGATAGTTGTTACAGAGGCGGGAATGGTAAGAGTAGTAATGCCTGTGCAGTTTCTGAAAGTATATTCACCGTCAATTCTTGTAACGGTATCGGGAATGGTATATGCACCCTTTTTATTTTCGGGAACGATATAAAGAGTTGTTTTGTCTTTGTTGTAGAGAATGCCGTCAACAGAGGTGTACCACTGGTTGTCCTTATCAACATTGATTGCTGAAAGTGAGGGTGATTTCTTTCCGTAATAGCTGGGGTAGAAGTCTTTCATTGTAACGGAAAGGTTGATTTCCGTAAGACCTGTTACTTCGGAGAAAGCATAGTAGTAAACGCTTTGGAGGGTATCGGGCATGGTATAAGCACCCTTTTTGGCATTCGGATAGTCATAGAGATAAGTTTTTGTTTTGTTGTAGAGTACACCGTCAACGGAGGTGAAATTGACATTTGCGGCAGGTACGTTTACTGCTTCGAGAGATGACATATAGCAGAAATCGTACTGGTCAAAACTGCTGACGTTGACACCGAGATTGACTGTTGTAATGCTGTTGCAGTTGATGATGGAACGACCGTTGATTTTTGTAACGGTATCGGGAATGTCAATAGTGCCTTTCTTTGCTCTCGGACAGTAAATAAGTGTTTTGCCGTCTTTGGAGTAAACAACACCGTCTATTGACTGATACTGTTCGTGGTCTGCGTCAAAGGTGATAGCTTCAAGCGTATTTCCGCAAGCGTCAAATACATCTCTGAAATCTATATCCTTTACGGTTGAGGGGATATGAACGCTTTTTACACCCGTGGAGGCTTTGAAAGTTTTGTTGTCGATAAGGACTGTACCTGCTTTGATAACGGCATTTTTAACACCGCCCTTTACAGCGAGGGAATTTGCACCGAAATATACAACACCTTCGGGCTGTTTCGAGAACCAGCCGCTTGCGTCAAGACAACGATCCTCAAGATATATTTGTCTTTGGGGAGCGTCATAGAAGTTTGTGAGGTTCGGAGTATTATAGAAAGCCTCATTGTTTATTCTTTTAAGACCGTCACCGAAATAAACGGATTTCAGTGCGGTACAGTCTTTGAAAGAACTATTGCCGATAGTCTGCAAGCCGTTTGTTTTAACGGTTTCAAGGCTTGTACAGCCGTTGAAACAGTTGGAGTCGATGTACTCCAAGCCTGCGGGGAAATCGACTTCTTTAAGGCTGCGGCAGTACATGAATGCATTATAGGAAATACCTCTGAGTGCAGCGTTGAATGTGATACTGCCGAGAGCTACACAGTTATAGAAAGCATAACCGTCTATATACTGGAGAGCGGCAGGACAAGTAAAGCTTGGCAAAGCTGCACAGTCATAGAATGCCTCATAATGTATTCTTGTAAGATTGGAGTTGGTGCCGAAATTAACTTTCGTAAGTTTACGGCAGTTATAGAAGGCATAATCGCCGATTTCTTCGACAGCGTCAGGGATAGTAACGGAAGAAATCTGAGTGTGTGCAAAAGCCGAAGAAGGAATGGTTTTGCAGGTGTTGGAAAGGGTTATGGAAGTAACGCCTGTACAAAGACGGAATGCATTATTTCCCAATGAAGAAAGATTGGCGGGGAGGACAATTTTTGTAAGGCGGGAGCAGTATTCAAATGCACTGCTGCCGATTGTTGTAAGAGTTGAGGGGAAAGTAACGTTTTTCAGATAAACGCAGTTATAGAAAGCGGCATTTCCGATTTCGGTAAGACTTGATGGGAGGTTGACTGTTTCAATAACGGAATCTCTGAAAGAGTCGTTTGCAATGGTCTTGATGGTAGAGGGGAGAGTAACTTTTGTTACGGTTTTTGAGTTTCTGAAAGTGCCTGCACCGATTACTTCAACGGCAACATCACCGATTTTAGAGGGAACTGTAACTTCCGTATCAGAACCGTTATATTTTACCAGCGTAACAGTACCGGCATCGTTTATCTGATATTCAAAGTCGCCCTCTGTGAGGGTATCAGCCGCACTTGCAGTAATGCTTGTACCGATGACATCACCGAAAGTAGTGCCGACACCTGTGCCTGCTACCATAGCTATCGCCATAGAGCCTGCAATGATTTTCCTTAAAATAGCGGATTTCATTTTAGATTTACCTCCTAAATAAAATTTACGACAAAAGTATAGCACACAAATAAGAAATTTTCAATATTTTTGGCATCAAATTTATTACGTCAAATTCACAAAATATTGACATTTTTTTATGTTGTATTTTGTTTTATAAAGGAGTATAATTCTA
>ONIF01000345.1 GCA_900317795.1 uncultured Eubacteriales bacterium
TTTGCGAATATAATCCCTCCTCATCAGCTTTTTAGCTTCGTTGTCAATAACTCTTGCATAAGCAAGTCCCTGTACGGCTTTTTCTTCTATATTCTCATAAAGAGCATATATATCTTTGGTCATTGCACCGTGAATAACTTCATTACGGTATTTAAGCCAACCTTTAAGCAACGCAAGATTTTCCGAAATTTTCTGGAGATTCAAATCGTTCATTCCCTTATGTAATGCCAAAAGATAACGGTCTGCACCATTATACTCTTTTTGTGAAAAATCAATCAATGAAAGAATCACATTTATTTTTGTTCCGATATTTTGTAATCTGGGTATCTTGTCTTCTTTCATGTATGAGTTATACAATGTACGCAGCTGTGCCTTATTATTTTTATTTCCAAACGAGAAGTTATCCATATCATTCATAACTCCCGCTGCCCACAAAAAAGCTACAAGTCTGTCCTCAAGTATAGCATAGTCTATCAAAAGTGCTTCAAAGCAGAAACCGTGTTTTACAGCTTCTTTATGCCTTGTAATCATGGAAGTGTAAGTATTGTACTTATCTGTATTTGTCTTTGCAGTAGAAATGATAATTTCTTCTTTTTTCATAAAATTCCCTCCATTATTTTTTAATAATATTTTATAAATTTATTTAATATTAGTCAAGTATTCTTATCAAATTCATATCACAAATATGATTTTATAGAAAAAATCATCTGTCTGTTTTTTAGTACAATGGATTTGGTATAATATATTTAGCAAAAGAAATTGAACAATATTGACCGGAACAAAACTACCTGCCGTAAAATGAAAGTGAGGATGTTCAAATGAAAAATTTATCCGCAAAAGAGCAAAAACAGCTGAGAGAAAAAGCCAAAAAAGAGTTGGTTCGACTTGAAAACATAGATACTGATACTATTCAGTTGTTGGACAAATTCAAAAATAAATTCAATTATTGCGAAACGATATATAAGATGGTGCTTAAAGAACATCAAAGAAGTAAAGGAAAAGATCCACAAGACGAAAATTTGAAACTCAATATGAACCAAGTACCATCGGCTTTGAAATTCGCTGGATATACTTTTGACAAGGATTTATTGACTGAAATATTTGGTTCCACACGACCTAATTCGTCCAAAGGCAAGACTATTAAAAAATTAAGAGATAAAGTAACGCATGGCATTAATAGAAACGCTATTGAAGAAATAACGAACAGACAAATCGAATTATTTGGTTACATGGATACTTTTCTGGACATAATCAGAACATTTGATGATATTGCAGCATAAATAATATCCCTCACAAAAATCTAAAACTGCTGTCTGGCTTAGCATCCAACAGCAGTTTTTATATTTAGCATTATTCGTTTGTAGAACTCTGTTGTTTAAGAATAGGCTGACCACTCAATTTCTTATTTCTGTAATATGCGATAAGCTGTTTGATAGGTTCAATATCTTCTTCTTCAACAGGTCTGCCGAGTACGCTTTCGATAATAGCACCTGTTTCGATTAAGCGTTTTGTACGAGCCTTTCTCTCCAACGCTTTCTTCTCTTGCAACAGCTTTTTCTCTTTTGCTTTAAGTTCGGCAAGTTCTTTCTCTTTTTGCTCTTTCTTAGCATTCAACTCTGCAATTCTTTCATCATACGATTTCAATCCAATCACTCCTATACTCTCGTGTATCTATCGGTGCGTAAGCACCGATTTTGTTTTGCTCAACATTATAGCAACTACCTTAATCATACACCAAACCTTGACAAAATGCAAGAAAAATTATAAAATATAGGTGTTGAGCAAAACAACCGAAAGGCGCACCTATACGGGTATAAATAAATTTATACCCATATTAGGTGCGTTGGGGACACCCCAAACCCCGATAGAATTTTGCCTGCGGCAAAATTTTTTTAGCCATTAGAGAGAATAAAATGAAAGGAGGATTTTAACTTTGGCAATTTTTCATTGTAACATACAAATCATCGGTCGTAGCAGTGGAAAAACAGCAACAGCGGCGGCAGCATATCGTTCTGGAACAAAAATTGTTGATGATGAATTCGGAAAAACTCATGACTATACACGTAAGGGAGGAGTAGCTTTTTCGGAAATCCTTTTGTGTGCAAATGCACCATCTAAATATTCGGATCGACAAATTCTTTGGAACGAAGTACAGAAAATTGAAAAACAAAAAAATGCTCAACTGTGCAGAGAAATTGAGGTAGCCTTGCCAATAGAATTTTCTCGTAATGAACAGATAGAAGTTGTCAGAGAATATATCAAAAAAAATTTTACTGACAAAGGAATGATTGCAGATTGGTCTTTGCATGACAAGTCAGACGGTAACCCTCATGCTCATATTCTTTTAACTATGCGACCTCTGAAACCAAATGGAGAATGGGGAGCAAAACGAAAAGACAGCTATGTACTTGATGATAGTGGAAATAGGATTCCTGTTATCGATCCCAAGACAGGGAAACAAAAAATCGGTGCAAGGGGAAAAAAGATGTGGGAAAGAATTTCTGTTTCGCTAACTGATTGGAATGACCAGACGAAAGCGGAAGAATGGAGAAAATCTTGGGCAGATATTTGTAATGAACATCTGAAAGGACAGGCTCACATAGACCACCG
>ONIF01000348.1 GCA_900317795.1 uncultured Eubacteriales bacterium
TCGGGCAAGGCTCTGGAAACTCTTGAAAAGTTCATTGAAGTGAGCAATTCTTCGGAGGAAACAGCATGACAATACTTGACGAGCTTGCAGAATATGCCAAACAAAGAGTTGAAAAACAAAAAAAGAAACTCTCTCTTGATGAAATAAAAAAATTCGCTTTATCCCTCCCGAAAGGCGACTTCCCTTTTGAAAAGGCTCTTAAAAAAGACGATATTGCATTTATATGCGAATGTAAAAAAGCCTCTCCCTCAAAGGGAGTTATTGCCGAAAATTTCCCCTATCTGCAAATCGCAAAAGACTATGAAACAGCAGGGGCTGACTGCATTTCAGTCCTTACAGAACCGAAATGGTTTCTCGGCAGTGACGAATATTTGAAAGAAATTGCAAATACTGTTTCAATTCCCTGTTTAAGAAAGGATTTCACCGTTGATGAATACATGATATATCAGGCTAAATTATTGGGTGCGTCTGCCGTACTGCTGATATGCTCAATCCTTTCTGAAAGTCAGTTGAAAGAATATATTGAAATATGTGAAACGCTCGGTCTTTCGGCACTCGTTGAAGTGCATGATGAAAGTGAAATACAAACGGCTTTGCAGTCGGGGGCAAAAATCATAGGTGTTAATAACAGAAATTTGAAAGATTTCTCCGTTGACACCCAAAACAGCGGAAATTTAAGAAAGCTTGTTCCCAATGATATAATTTTTGTATCGGAAAGCGGTGTGAAAACTTCCGAAGATGTGCAGACTTTAAGAAACATAGGTGCAAATGCCGTTTTGATAGGCGAAACCCTTATGAGAGCCGAAAATAAAAAACACAAGCTTGCAGAACTGAGAGGACATCATGACTAAAATAAAAATATGCGGACTTTCAAGGGAATGCGATATAAAAGCCGTCAATGAAATAAAACCCGAATATATCGGTTTTGTCTTTTTCAAAAAAAGCAAGCGATATGTTTCACCCGAAAAGGCTCTTGAACTGAAAAAAATTCTTGATAAAGAGATAAAAGCTGTCGGTGTATTTGTTGATGAGGACATAAAAACGGTTGAAAAATTTCTGAAAAGCGGTATAATAGATATTGCACAACTGCACGGAAATGAAACAGATGACTATATAAAAAGCCTGAAAGAATTAACAGTACAGCCTGTTATCAAAGCCTTTAAAATACGTTCATTAAGTGATATTGAAAAAGCCGAAAAAAGCTTGGCAGATATGATATTGCTTGACGCAGGCATGGGTGACGGAAAAGTATTTGATTGGTCGCTTGTTTCGGGTTTTAAAAGACCTTATTTTCTGGCAGGCGGTCTTGACTGCACCAATGCACAAAGTGCTGTTTCACAACTTCACCCCTATGCACTTGATGTAAGTTCGGGCGTGGAAACAGGTGGCTTGAAAGATATTCAAAAGATGACGGCATTCATCAATGCCGTGAGAAAGGAAGATGAAATATGACTAACCCTAACGGGCGTTTCGGCATTCACGGAGGACAGTATATTCCCGAAACTTTGATGAATGCTGTAATCGAACTTGAAAATGCTTATAACAAGTATAAAAATGACCCCGATTTCTGCACGGAATTGGAAACGCTTTTCAATGAGTATGCAGGCAGACCGTCAAGACTTTACTTTGCGGAAAATATGACAAATAATCTTGGCGGTGCAAAAATCTATCTTAAAAGAGAGGACCTCAACCATACAGGTGCACATAAAATAAATAACGTTCTCGGTCAGGCTCTCCTTGCCAAAAAAATGGGTAAAAAAAGACTTATTGCCGAAACGGGTGCAGGTCAGCACGGTGTGGCAACTGCAACAGCAGCCGCTTTAATGGGCATGGAATGCGTTGTATTCATGGGTGAGGAAGATACTAAAAGACAGGCTCTCAATGTATATAGAATGAAACTTCTCGGCTCGGAAGTCATTCCCGTAAAAAGCGGAACAGCTACTCTGAAAGATGCCGTCAGTGAGGCTATGCGTGAATGGACTAAAAGAATTGACGACACACATTATTGTCTTGGCTCTGTCATGGGACCTCACCCATTCCCTACGATAGTCCGTGACTTTCAGGCGGTCATCTCCAAAGAATCAAGAAAACAAATTCTTGAAAAAGAAAATAAACTCCCCGATGCAGTCATTGCCTGTGTAGGCGGTGGCTCGAATGCAATAGGCAGTTTTTACCACTTCATCGATGATAAAAATGTAAGGCTGATAGGCTGTGAGGCGGCAGGCAGAGGTATCGATACATTTGAAACAGCCGCCACTATCTCAACGGGAAGGCTCGGCATTTTTCACGGCATGAAATCCTATTTCTGTCAAGACGAACACGGACAGATTGCCCCTGTATATTCCATTTCGGCAGGACTTGACTATCCCGGAGTTGGTCCCGAACACGCTTATCTCCATGATACAGGCAGAGCGGAATATGTTGCCGTGACAGATGATGAAGCCGTCAACGCTTTTGAGTACCTTTCAAAAACGGAGGGTATTATTCCTGCAATAGAATCCGCCCATGCCGTCGCATACGCAATGAAGCTTGCACCCACTATGGACAAGGATAAAATCATCATTGTCACCATTTCGGGCAGAGGTGAT
>ONIF01000442.1 GCA_900317795.1 uncultured Eubacteriales bacterium
TTGTTGATACCCTTGCATAACCTACTACCTTACTCATAAAGCTCACCTCTGCTATCAATCATAACAAAAGTGTTTGTAAAATTCAAGGACAATTACAAACATTTGTAATTGTCCTTTTGGGTGTTTTATAAATATGTTTATTGGTGTTTGGAATTGTTTGGTTTTGTAGAATAATTACATAACTCTTTCAATATCATGTTGATTTCATGCGAAAGTTGAGATAATATATCTTTAGTAAATCAATTCGGGAAATAAAGATATGCTTGTTGATCTCATAAGAAAGAAAAAAATAATCAACGGCATTTTGAGAGGAGCTTTGTGATGTCTGAAGTTATTGAAAATGATGATAAAACCAAGTCAGAAATAAAAATGATCGGGCGACCTACAATAAAACAGATGTTTGGCGAAAATGAAAAGGGTGTCTTATCGGTCTTATCGGAAGAAGCTTATGCAAGTTTATGGAGTGATATAAATAAAACGCCAAAGAATCGGCTTTTGGAGGAATTGCACAGCAGATATCATCGAGAGCGTGACATATCCCCATTCAAGGATCTTCTGAATCTGAAAAGCAAAGTGGATAAGCCGAATGATAAGGTTATCATGGGAAAGGTGAACGACTATCTTAAGACTGAAGCCGAAAAGGCTGAAAGAAACATATCCCTTACGGAAGATAAATCAGAAATGGCAGAATGGTGGACAAAAATTAATCCTCGTCTGATAGATTCATGGTACGCCGGAAAAAGACCGGATAATGAAGAAGGGCGGTTTAAACTGTATAAGCTGTCATTTGCACTGGGCCTTGACTGGGAGGAACATTGTACGCTGTTCTCTAAAGTTTTCAGGATGAAAACGTATCTGCGGACACCTGTCGAATTTTGCCTCACTTACTGCAAAAAAGAGAAGTTGAGCTATGCGGAAGCCTTTGATTTATATGTGCAGTACTGCAGCCAAAGAAAAGACTCCGGCACTAATGGGAGCGGGGATTATCAGGCGACAAGAGCGATAGGCGAAGATATTTTCTCACTTAAAAAAGATGGGTTTCTTACTTCGATTATAAAAAACGGAAATAATTACTTTATTGACAGTAAAACCATACGCAAAAACATCAGCAGTATTCTGGATATCGGAAACCGATTGATCAACGAAAATGATATGGGTCTTATACAGGAAGAATTATATGATGTCGGATATAAATTACATGATGGTGAATATTATAGAAACACAAAAAAGGGAATTCCCGAGCCGCTCCGTTCCGAATTTTATGTCAGTGTGGAATCCGCGCTAATTGATTCCGGCATGAGACGGAATAACCTGCAGCTGAGAAAGATCTATATTCTTTTGAAGCTTCTGTATATCAGACCAACACAAAGAAAATCCGCCTTTGTGGAATTTATCAATGATATTGACGATGATCTTCTGTCCATGAATCTTCCGATGCTTTATTACTCGGATGATTTTGACAGGGGCATTATTCTGGCGGCTGCTTATATCACCGTATACGGAGGATTGGGTGAATTTTCCGATAAGCATGATTTTCCGTTATCTGATATTATAACTGCCATCGTCATTGGGCCCAACCCATAAAGCTGATTTGTAACACTTTTTCCATGACATACTGCCTGAAAAGTAATATCATCAGGGTATCAGATGGAGCAATGTCCTGTTGAGAAGGATCAGCCCCATACAAAGAAGCTTTCGGAGGGATTTTATGTGCAAGATGTGGATAGAAGACGACAGAAAACCGCTCAACCCAGGTGACAAAATCATCGTTAAGGGAATGTGTTTCAGAATAACGGGGGAATGTGGGCGCGGCAACAGCCGTATTGTGTACTATGCAAAGGATGACAAAGGCCGGAAGGTTCTTATCAAGGAACTTTATCCCGTAGGAATGGGTATTAAACGAAAGGGAGAAATCCGTCTGGATGTCCCGGAGGAACACCTTCAAGCAATGAAGAATTTCAAAAATGATGCAGATATTGAACTGAGAAACGAAGACTCTACCAATAACGCAACAGTATTTACTTTTTATGATGATAAATATGAGGATGTGTATTATTCCGTTTCAGCCTATGATGCCGGAATGACACTTGAAAATTGGCTTGAAGAGG
>ONIF01000150.1 GCA_900317795.1 uncultured Eubacteriales bacterium
CTTGCACCGCCAATATCTTTTACGGTACATATCACATTGGGATTTTTCTTTCTTTTCTCCTCGGCCTTTTTGAGAAATTCTCTTGCCTTTTTCAGTTTCTCCATGTCCATGTTATTTCCCATTGACATATTTGCAAACATCTTTTTTACTGCCATGAGAACTATTTTCATTTTTAAACTTTTGGCTTGCCTTTTTTCTATCGACATATCATGTTCTCCATTATATCATAAAATTTATTCAAGTTCAATAAAGTCTTGACTTTCATCATCAAATCTGAATACTTTGTTTGTGCCGTCTGTCGTGATATACAGCTTTCTGTACATATTTATCGAGTGCATGAATTCCACCTGCGGTACTACTGCATAACAGGTCATTCCGTTTATATCCTGCGTTTCTTTCATCACATCAAAAATATACTGCGAAAGTGCATACTCCGTTTTAAGATTTTTTTCTGTAAGGGCTTTCAAAGCCTCAACAGGCTCTGCTTTTACATCAGGGTATCTCTCTTTATAGTCAACATCTTTTTCAGCACCGTTTGTATCAAGTTTTCCGTAAAGGCTTGCAAAATCCTTTATAAGTGCCAGTCCGCCCTCACATGATACAAGTATATTATTTCCCACAAAAACCTTTTTTTCATCTTTCTCGACATAGAGATATATTGAATAATACGGCTTGCCTTTATAGTCAACCGTGCCGAAATAGTATTTCTTGAAATTCACGGCACTTTGGGGTATGCCAAGCTCGTCCATTCCGCATTTATCCACGATTTCACAAGCTTCTTCAAAACTGATACTGTCAGACGGTGCGGAAACCGTCTTATTTTCATTCCTGCTTATAACGGATTCCTGATTGACTTCGCTTTTCTGCACAGCCGATACATTTGCTGTATTACCCTGCATATCGTTACTTTCAGAGCTTTCCATGTTCTCACCGCAACTGCATAACGAAAATACCAATGCAGACACCATAAGAAGATATAATATCTTTTTCATAAAAAAACTTCCCCTTTTTCAAATTTATTTCCTATAAAAATTTATCATAATTTGTAGATTTTTTCAATACGATATTGTATAATATATAAATATTATAGCACAAATCAAAAATAAAACAATTGTGCAATATGAAATTTTACAAAAAAACATGGAGGTCATAATTATGGGAATGACAATGTCGCAGAAAATCCTTGCGGCTCATGCAGGTCTTGACAGCGTTAAGGCAGGTCAGCTTATCGAAGCAAAGCTTGATATGGTTCTTGGCAATGATATTACTTCGCCTGTCGCTATCAATGTATTCAATGACGGAAAGGCAAGCGGTGTTTTTGATAATACAAAAATCGCTATGGTAATGGACCACTTCACCCCCAACAAAGATATAAAAGCTGCTGAACAGTGCCTGCAAGTCAGAAATTTTGCTGACAAGTACGACATCAAAAATTTCTTTGATGTCGGTCAAATGGGTATTGAACACGCACTTCTCCCCGAAAAAGGTCTGGTAGGTCCGGGCAGTCTTTGTATCGGTGCAGACTCCCACACCTGCACATACGGTGCATTGGGTGCATTTTCAACGGGCGTTGGCTCAACCGATATGGCGGCAGGCATGATAAGCGGCAAAACTTGGTTTAAAGTCCCCTCTGCTATCAAATTCAATCTTATCAACAAGCCTGCAAAATTCATCAGCGGTAAAGATATTATTTTACACATCATCGGCATGATAGGCGTTGACGGTGCTTTGTACAAGTCAATGGAATTTTTCGGTGACGGCTTAAAATACCTTTCCATAGATGACAGACTTTGCATTGCCAACATGGCGATTGAGGCAGGTGCTAAAAACGGCATATTCCCTGTTGACGACATCACAAGAGAATATATAAAAGACCGTTTCAAAGGCGAGCCGAAAGAATATTTTGCAGACGCTGACGCTGAATATGATGAAGAATATACAATAGACCTTTCACAGCTTCGCCCGACAGTTGCATTTCCGCATTTGCCCGAAAATGCAAGAACCGTTGACGAGATAGGTGAAAAGGAAGTTAAAATTCAACAGGCTGTAATCGGCTCATGCACCAACGGCAGAATTTCCGATTTGAGAGCCGCTGCGGAAGTTCTTAAAAACAATACTGTTGCAAAAGGTGTAAGATGTATCATTATCCCCAGCACTCAGCAGGTATATTTACAGGCTATGCACGAGGGATTGTTTGATATATTCATCAATGCAGGGGCAGTTGTATCAACTCCGACCTGCGGTCCATGCTTGGGCGGTCACATGGGCATTCTTGCAAAAGGCGAAAAAGCCATTTCCACTACAAACAGAAACTTTGTCGGCAGAATGGGACACGTTGAGTCTGAAGTTTATCTTGCAAGTCCTGCTGTTGCCGCTGCAAGTGCCGTTACAGGCTATATAACAGACCCCGAAAAAGTCATTAAATAATAAAAAGGAGTTTTTTCACATGAAAGCACAGGGTACAGTACATAAATACGGTGACAATGTAGATACAGATGTTATCATTCCTGCAAGATACCTCAATACAAGCTCTCATAAAGAACTTGCCGCACACTGCATGGAAGATATTGATATAGACTTCACCAAAAAAGTTAAAACAGGCGATATTATGGTAGCAGAAAAGAATTTTGGCTGCGGTTCGTCAAGAGAACACGCACCTATTGCAATCAAGGCATCAGGCATAAGCTGCGTCATCGCCTCTACGTTTGCAAGAATTTTTTACAGAAACGCTATCAATATAGGCTTGCCTATACTTGAATGCGACACTGCCGCAAAAGAAATCAAAAGCGGTGATGAAGTTTCGATTGACTTCGACACGGGCATTATTACAGACATTACAACAGGTAAGACCTATCAGGCAGAACCTTTCCCGCCTTTCATTCAGCAGATTATCACTGACGGTGGACTTATCAAACACGTTACGAAATAATGTGCAATTTGCAATGTGCAATGTACAATGAAAAAACTCTCCGAAAATTTTTCGGGGAGTTTTTTATCAAAAACAATATTTTATGCCAATTAAAATATAAAAAATATATAAACTTTTCTGATTTTTCAAAAAAACATGGATATTACAAATGATTCGGTGTATAATGTATTTTTGTAAATCAAGTTTATTGGAGGATAATTTTTATGCCTAATGTTGATATAAAAAAATATGAGGATTTCGTTTCCAACAGTCCTTACGGAAGTTTTACTCAGTCATCTCTCTGGGCAAAAGCCAAAGTTGACTGGGACAGTGAGCTTGTTGCAGTTTACGACAATGACGGCAACATAAAAGCTGCCATGCAGATACTTTTCAAGAAACTGCCTGTTATCAATTCCACTTTTGCCTATTCTACAAGAGGTCCTGTATGCGACTGCAACGACAAGGAAACTTTGACAGAACTTTTGGAAGAGGCTAAAAAAGTTGCTAAAAAACATCATGCCTATATGCTGAAAGTTGACCCCATGATACCGCATTTTGAACAGGTCACCGAGGAAGAAAACTTTTCTTTTGATAAAGAAAAAAGTCTTGAAGTTATCGAGAATTTCAAGGCACTCGGCTTTGAATACGACCCCGAAATTTCGGAGGATATTACCGTACAGAGCCTGAAAAACTATCTTCTCAACATATCGGGCAAAACCAAAGAGGAAGTTTTCAACGGCTTTCACTCCAAGTGGAGATACAATATAAGAGTTGCGGAAAGAAAGGGCGTTACCTGTAAGCCCTACGGCAAGGAAAAATTAGATGATTTCTGTATGTTGATGAAAGAAACGGGTGAACGTGACGGCTTTCATATACGCTCCAAAGAGTATTTTGCCAACATGATGGACGCTCTCGGTGAACACGCTCGTTTATATATGTGCTATGCCCCCGACGGTGAGCCTATTTCGGGTGCATTGGACATCAATTATGCAAAGCGTGTAAGTTATCTTTACGGTGCGTCGGGCAACGGTCACAGAAATCTCATGCCCAATCACCTCATGCAGTGGACTATGATACAATGGGCTGTCGAAACAGGCTGTGATATATACGATTTCATGGGCGTACCTCATTATGATGACGAAACCCACTCCAATTACGGTGTATATAAATTTAAAAAAGGCTTTAACGGCTATGCGGAAAAATATCTCGGTGAATTCAATTACATTCCCTCAAAGGCGAAATATAAATTTCTCAAATGGGCTGCAAAGACTTTCATGCACAGAGATATTTGAAATTTCACAGACAATAAAAAACAGGTTATCCTTTCGGATAGCCCGTTTTTTTATTCATTCCACACTCCTCATTCCTAATTCCTCATTTATATCCCATTTTTTCATGGAATGCATGGCGATAAAATGGCTTACAATCATGTATGCAAGTACAAGCAGAATTGTAAAAATATATTCGTTCCAACTGTTAGTTTCTTATCGGGTGTTAGTAAAATTATAATGTAATAACCTTTGGTTCTTCTGTAAACGAATAAATCGTTGCCGTTCCGTTTTCAAAATAAAACACGGTCATTGTACCATTATCGGGAGAAGCTAATTTTTTGAGTGAAGGGTTATCTTCCAGCATTGCCACTCTTGCCTCACGTCGCAAATCCTCTTTAACCGTTCCCTCTATTCGTATCCATCTTCCCTCATTCATACCACAAATTTCAACTTTTCCATTCTTCTTTAATTGCCGATATACTTTTTTCTGATTATTGGTTTCAATGTAGAGTTTTCCCTCAAAATCACTTATTGCCCCAAACGGTCTGACACGAGGTTGACCGTTTTCTTCTGTTGCAAGGTAAAAAGTACCGCAATTTCTTAAAAAATTATACGCTCCTTTCATAGTTATGCTCTTTTATGATAAGTTCCACAGGTGTAGGCGGGCTCTAAATCGGAACGGCTCATGGCAAACATGGGACTGCCGCAGTCACCGCAGAATAAATGTCCCGTGTACACGTTGTCATATTTCTTTATGCCACGATAATTTGATTTTGAACGCAGTTTCATTTGCTCCTGCACTACTGAAAACAGCTTGAAATCAATAATCGGTTCATGATTATTGGCAATCACAATATGGTCTGTTTCCTGCAATTTCATATCTCCGCCATTGATTTTTTTACAGCGGTATTTTCTTTGCCGCAAAGTGCCGATATAAAAATCATTTGTCAGAATGCCGCTTATTGTTACGATACTCCAATTCTGTTTTGACCTGACAACAAATTCCTCACCCTCAGCCTCTTTCCGCATTTCCTCAGATTTTCTGGGTGTCGGAATGTGGTTATCCGTGAGATAGCTGGCAATTTTTTTATATCCCCAACCGTCCGCATAAAGCTGAAATATCTTTCTGACAATTTCGGCTGACGGTTCATCAACGGTGAATTTCATCAATTTACTGTTTGTCATGACATAGCCGTAGGGTACG
>ONIF01000369.1 GCA_900317795.1 uncultured Eubacteriales bacterium
GTGGTGACGGAATGGCAGATGTAGATTTAGACAGGCTTGTTGCTGAAATTGTACTGGATCACAGCAAACTGATAGAAGATGCCGAACAGTGCGAAAAGATTTTGCAGCAGCTCGGTCAGGCTGTTGCCGAAAACAAAAAACAGCAGCAAAATTCAAATCTTGTTATTGCAAGAGCTACAAAAGAATTGAACAAACTTCAACGGCAAGTTGAAGAAAACGGCGAAACCGATGAAGAACAGAAAAATAAGATTGCTCAATTAAACCGTGTGATTGACGAAGAAAAGGCAAAGGTTGAACAGTTGAAAACCGAACAGCAGCGGCTGAATCAGGCAATGAGCATTGCTCAGAATCAGTATGAAAGATTAACCGGTGCCGTTTCGGACACTTCACAATCAACGGAACAGCTTGGAGAAAACAGTGAAAATCTGAATAAAACATTTTCTTCCATGACTGTCGCTGTCGGAAATCTGATAAGTCAGGGCATTAACCTTTTGATTTCAAAACTCGGTGATTTGGCAAAGGACGTCATACAGACAGGCGAGAGCTTTACAAGCTCCATGTCAGAGGTACAGGCAATCAGCGGTGCAACAGCGGCACAATTGGAACAGCTTGAAAGCGTTGCGAGAAAATACGGTGCAAGCACCAAATTTTCAGCAACAGAGGCGGCTGATGCTTTGAAATATATGGCGTTGGCAGGCTGGGATGTACAGCAGTCAACGGCGGCTCTGGGCGGTATTTTGAACTTGGCGGCGGCTTCGGGCATGGAATTGGCAAAATCCTCCGATATGGTAACGGATTATCTGTCGGCGTTCGGAATGGCTGCCAATCAGTCGGCTTACTTTGCAGACCTTTTGACGTATGCACAGGGAAATTCCAATACATCAGCGGAACAGTTAGGCGAAGCCTATCGGAACTGTGCCGCCAATCTGAACGCTGCTGGACAGGACGTTGAAACTGTCACTTCATTTCTTGAAGCAATGGCGAATCAGGGCAAAAAAGGCAGTGAAGCCGGTACAACTATGGCAGCAATCGTGCGTGATATCACCAATAAAATGGAAGACGGCAAAATAAAGATAGGTGAAACGAGTATTGCCGTACAGGATGCAGCAGGCAATTTCGGAGATTTGACGGATATTCTTGTTGAAGTAGAGAAAGCCACCAACAGCATGGGAACGGCTGAAAAGGCAGCAGCATTATCCGCAACATTCACAGCGGATAGTATCAACGGCATTAACCTTATCTTGAATGAAGGTATGGACAAAGTAAGCGGCTATGAGCAGGCGTTGAGAAATTCAACAGGTGCGGCATCTGATGCGGCAAAGGTCATGTCCGATAACCTTTCGGGCGATTTAAAGAACCTTGAAAGTGCATTTGATGAATTGAAACTGAAACTTTACGACAGTGCAGAAACTCCGTTGAGAAGCCTTGTAAAACTCATTCAAAACGAGGGCGTTGCGGCATTAGAGGGAATTATCAAGAATTTGAAGGTAATAATTCCCGTAATCGTGGGAGCGGCAACCGCTATGGGAACTCTGAAAGCAAGCCTTGCTATCAGTGATATTGTTGTAAAGCTGACAAAAGGTTTTGAAGGTCTTACGATTGCCGAAACTGCGGCGGCTGTTGCAGGAAAAGGCTTGAACGCTGTTTTGACAGCTATAAAAGCACACCCTGTTATTGCCGTCTTAAGTCTTTTGGCAACAGCAGCAACGGTTATAGGAACTATTGCTTTGATGAATAACAATAATGCGGAGGCTACCGACAAGCTGACAGCAAGTACAAAGCAGTACGGTCAGGCACTTGCCGAAGTGGAATCCAATGCCGCTAAAAATAAAGAAAACGGTGAATCCGAAATAGCCTTGCTTGAAACTCTGAAAAAGCAGTATGACGATTTGCGGAACAAAACAAATCTCACATCAGAAGAAAAGAGAACTCTGAAATATACTGCTGAGGAATTGGCAAAAACTCTCGGAGTATCGGTTGAGAGCTTGCAGAATGAATCGGGTGCGTATAAGGATTTAACAAGTGATATTGATGAATATATCAAAAAGTTAAGAGAGAGTGTTATTTTCGAGAGCAACAAAGAGGGATATACAGCGGCATATAAAGACTATAACGAAGCCATGAACGATTTGCAGAATGTTTCCAATAAAATGGAAGAAATAAAGGTCAAGGCAGACAGCATAGGCTTTGCCGACAAAATGAAAGAACTTGACTTTGCCGTTGAAAATGGAGAAGTTTCCCGTGAGGAATATAAAAACAGATTAAGGCAGCTTTATGAAAGTATCGGTACGACAGAAGAATCTCTTGAACAGCTTAAAACAGAATATTACAATACTTTAAATGCAACCGTGCAGGCGGCTAACGGTGTAGCAAGGTATGAAAAGGCTCTCGGTTCTGCCAGAGATGAAAATGAACTGTTTGAAGAACTGATGGGAGATTT
>ONIF01000352.1 GCA_900317795.1 uncultured Eubacteriales bacterium
CAACCTTTACCCCTTTCACCGTCAACCTTTACCCCTTTCACCGTCAACCTTTTTGCCTTTTTTTTCAATTCACCGTCAACCTTATATCCTAAAAGATACTATCAGTTCTTATCACACAATGTGGAGATATACAGGCTAAAAAATTGGTAACTTTTGGAAAAATATGGTAATTTTCTTGATAAAAAAGTGAGATACAAACATAGCCGTTTGTACCTCACTTTTTACTATCTTCCTCGTCTTGGTCTGTAAGTTTGGGTGGTATTTGGTGTTGTTTCGTTTTTCTCGGGTGTCAATTTAGCAGTTTCAGGCTTTTTTCCAATGGCAGATGTCTTTTGTTCGGATATGTTGACTTTATCCTGCCGAATTGTACGGTATGAATAAGATTTGGATGACAGCCAACTCTTTTTGAATTTGGTCTGAACCCTTGCATTAGGTGTTCCCGAAATGTTATTTCTATCGGGCTGTTTATCCGGATACAGTGCATGGAGTATGAAATCCTTGTTTTCCGTAAGGAAAGATAACTTTATTCTTCCATCTTCTTGCGTTTCAGCAACAAATCTGTCCTTTTCATTCTTGACCTTTTCCCATTCTTTATGCTTGATAATCAGAAATTCCACTTTGCTGTTAAGCTGTTCGGCTTTCTTTTTTAACTCCATATAACCAAAACTTATCTTATAGCCTCTGTTATGTTGATTTAGTATATTAATATCATCAACATTCAATATATCCAATAACAGATATTTGTCCTTTTCCTTGATTGTCACTATGGCTGCTTTGTTATAAATCCTTGCAGAAAAGAAAAATCTTCCGGTGTAGAGTTTAGGTATAGCCGAAAGATTCAGTCTCACACGATAATTATCCCCTTGTGCTGAAATCAAGCGTTTATACGGGATATTTCCTGCTATCCTCTGCATTTTTTCTATTCTCCTGACTTGTTCTTCCAGTGACGGCACATATGACTTATATCTTTTTTGCCCTTTTCCGTACAAGTGAAGTAAATCATACTTTTTGTCAAGAATATTTTTTCTTTTACGTCTGAAAAGAAGTCGGAATATCAGTGCGAGAAGTGTTAAAAATGGATTTGAAGAATTGTTTATGTACTTCTGCATGAATTTTGTTTCTTTTTTTTGTGCAATAGGGAGATTTTTAGAAAAATAGTCCCTTTCAAACTTTTCAAATTCGCTTATAAACTGAGATTGAACTCTTTTCTTTTGTTGAATTGCCGTCTGATTAGATGTGTCATGCGGTATGTAAAAACACATTTTTGTCTCGATATTTTCTTTTGTATAGGCTGTACCAAACTGCTTAGCAAGCGTACTCAAACGAATTTTCTTTGTTTCGCCTATCTTCTGAAAAGTGATGTCTTTTTCACCGTATCGGGTAATCTCAAAGCCTTTTGCTTTCATGTAGTCAATGAAATCCCTTTTATTTATGCACATCTGAGTAGCTTCATTAAGAGCATTGCACAAATCAACTTTCCATGATTTTCCCTTTCGTGCCAATTCGAGAGTTGTCTGGTCTATGCTGCGAAGTCCTGACGGATTTTCAATGACTGTCAAGCAGTTTTCTTTGCACAGCTTGTCACTTTCATTACGCATATTTTTAAGTGTAGTCGCATTTCCTTTCCATTTCAGCCCTGTTTCCATGCTGACAGAGTTAATTATGATGTGATTGTGCAAATGTTCTCTGTCTATGTGAGTTGCCACAACCACTTGAAAGCCTGTTGTGACTTTCCGAGCAAGTTCCACTCCTATTTGATGTGCAAGAGCAGGAGAGATTTTTTCATTTGGCGAAAAACTCTGTATGTAGTGATGTGCCAAAATATTCTTGTCCTTGTTGAACGAGTCACGAACTATCTGAAACTGTCTTGCAAAGTCATCAGCACCGTTGCCGAAACAGTTCAGAACGGTTGATCGAAAACACTTTTCATCACCGTTTTTATTTTCTGGTGAAAGTACATAGGAGAGAGAAGAATAAACGTAATCATGAGATTTTATTTCTTTTTCAACGGCTTTAACGATTGCCATGCTTTTCAATCCTTTCTGCAAGCATATTGACTTTCTTTTCCAAATTATTGAGAGTATGTTCTTCATCTTTGCAAATCTCGAATATAATTTTCTTCATGAACTTTTCAAGTTCTTCTTGTTTCTGTAAGACGGCATTAAGCTGTTCATCATTGACAGACTTTTTGAAATTGCAAAGGTGTGCAATTTGATTGATGTTAGTGCCTATGCGTGTCATAGCTAAAAGTAACTGTGGGATTTCATCTTTGACAACGATTTTTTTGTTTTGTGTTGCTGTAAGAATAAACTCCGATACATTCATATGTGCAAGAGCAGCCTGTTCTTGTATGTGTTGTTTCTCTGTCGGTGAAACTCTGATAATAATGTTTGTGGTCTTGTTCTGTTCTTTCATGTGAAATACTCCAATCTAAAAAATTCAGGTAGCTGAAAAAATCAGCCATGATTATAAGGAAATTGAGGGGATACGCAAGCATAGATTTTGTATATACGAGGTACATACAAAATCGCCTGTCGGTGAACTCCCCAAACCCCTATCAAAA
>ONIF01000077.1:0-7935 GCA_900317795.1 uncultured Eubacteriales bacterium
GCCGCCTTTACACCGAGAATGTTGATAACGGTTATCGCAACTGCCGCAACAACTGCAACGATAAGCCATGTAAGGTATATATCAAAGCCTGCGACTGTATATAAATATCCCTGCATAAATTCGGGGAATATATACTGCACTATCGTAGGCAGGGAACACGCTTCAAAACACGCTACCCCTATATAACTCAGAATAATTGCCCATGTGCATACAAACGAGCCTGCCGGACCGAATGCCTTATAACTGAACAAATGCTCTCCGCCGCATTTCGGCATAGCTGTCGTAAGCTCTGCATAAGTCAGTCCCACAAAGTATATCATCATACCACCTATGACAAATCCTATTACCGTTCCAAGCGTTCCTGCCGACTGTATCCAGCCGCCGGATGATACCACCCAGCCCCAGCCTATCATTGCACCGAATGCCGTTACAAGAACATCTCCGGCATTCAGCACTTTCTTAAAGCGTTTTTCCTGTCCCATAAATCTTTCTTTCCTTTCAAAAAAATCAGAGTTCCGGTTTATCCCACAGCTTCAACACCTGACCTATCCTTTTTTCCTTTGCATTCATATATATATCATATCCCCATGCCACGTCTTCTATCGGCATTCCGCCTACGGCATAAAGAATAGTCTGTTCTTCATTGTCACGTCCTGTCTTATCTTTGCATATAACTTCTCCTATATCCGTTATCATATCCCTTGTTATTTTTCCTTCGGTAACGGCATCATAAAATCCCATTCCCAAAAGTGTGGATACATTTTTTTGTGTCGGCAGAGGCTGTCCCGAACCCCAGCCGTCATACATATTGTAATTGTCCGATATGAGTTTGACATCGGACTTTGAAAGAAATTCCGTGTCAGCCAGAAGGGCAGACGCACTGATTACCAATGCACCCTTTTTCAGCCATTCATATTTTACCGTCGGATTGTCTTCGTAATTTGCCGCATTTGTCGTTCCGTAAAATACAATATCCGCATTTTTACAGCTTTCCTCAATCGTTTCGCATACAATATATTCCTTGATATTTGGAAAATTCTTTTTGCAGAACTCTATAAAGCTTTCTATACTCTTTTTTCCCCTGCCTTTTATTTTCACCGTGCTTATAGTCGGGCAGACCTCCACAAATGCTTTCATGGTATATCTGCTCATGGTTCCCGGACCTATAACCGCAACGGTTTTTGTATCCTCCTTTTTGAGATACTTCACACCAAGTCCCGATACGGCACCCGTTCTCATGGCACTCAGAATATTTGCGGACATATAGGCAAGAGGCATACCCGTTTCCACGTCCAAAAGCGAAAACATCAGTATGGAACGGGGCAGTCCCTTTTCGCTGTTCAGCGGACTGGAACCATAGCTTTTTATTCCGAATGCATGAAATCTTCCGCCCAGATAGGCAGGCATTGCCATAAATCTGTAATCGGGCATATGCGTGGGCATTCCCTCTATATCGCTCTCTTTCGGAAAAGATACCCTTATGCCGTGTTCATTGGCATTTTCTCCGCCCATTCTGTAATCCCTGCGGTCAAGCAGTACAAACATATCCTCAACCGCTTTCAGACAGCCTTCCATATCCAGCACGCCTGCTTTTATCATATCCTCTTCATTCAAATACAAAAATTCGATTTTTCCGCTCATATACCCATTCCTTTCAATCTTGCAGCACATCAGAGTGTGTCCGCATCTATTCTGGAAACGATCATATCATCTCCGTTTTCATCATATATATGATATGTTTCATAAACCTTTTTCAACAGCTCTTTCGGTTCTCCGCCTTTCGGTACATATGCACCTATGGCAGCCGCCCTTTGCTTGATGTCACCGCTCGCCGGAACTTCCGAGCCTTCCGGAAGAATCTGTCTGCCGTAAACCACATCAGGATGCAGCAGCATTTTTTCAAGTCCCACCGCCTTATCAATCCTGCCCGCCCTCACGGACAGCGAAACAAGCAGGCCTGTTCCGCTGTTCAGCATATAAGCGTTTTTAGGTTCTCCATAGCAGACTTCCGTATCTCCCGTAAGTGCAAAATGTATTACCGATTTGACCGTATCGAATCCCGTAGCAGTTTTCAATACAAGGTCATAATCTCCTCCGGGCATTCTCCTTGCCGGATCGTAATATCTTATCGTGTCCCCGTCAACGAATCCCTGCATAAATACAGGACCGAATTTTACTCCCATTTTACGAATCATGTTTTTTACCCTTTCGGAAACATTTTTTTCATATATTCCCGAAAATACTGACGGCAGTCTTGTACACATAACCTGCTTATCCAGACCATCGGATTTGCTGCCCAGAAGTCTGTCACCGAATTTTACAAGATACGGTTCCCCACCGATCACAAAATAGGCAGTTGCCAGATCCTGTTTTCCCGCCATATATTTCTCGCAGAGTGCATTCCCGTCAAGTGACTCCTTTTCCGCCCTGTGCCATGCTTCTTCCGCTTCCTCACGGTTGTAACATATAAACTGACCTCTTGAACCACGACTCATGGAAGGCTTGATAAACACGGGATATTCCGCACGATTTTCTTTTATATCATCCAATGTATAATCCGGTATCACATCAACCTGATGATCTCTGCAAAATTTTTTAAAAGCAACCTTGTCTGTCAGTATCTCGAATTCCTTCTCGGTTCCGTAACAAGGCAGTCCCAATTCCTTACAGATTTTAAAATAAGGCCACTGGGCAGGATCGATACAGAAATTAACAACACCGTCAACACCTGTTTCCCTGCACTTTTTCACTATACTTTCCGTGTCCATAATATCTGTAAGCCACGCCTCATCTGCAATCTGTTTTGCAGGCGAATCTTCAAGATAATCTGTTACGATCGTATAGATACCCATTTCCTTTGCCGCACGCACGACTTTGCTGTGTACTCCCGCACCCGCAAGAATAAGCAGTTTCTTCCCTTTGAAATCCATAAATTATTCCTCCCAGATTTTTTCTGTATCCGTGAAACAGAAAATTTCAATAAATATCCGGATATATCGTTCCGGAATGAACAGCAGTTCATTTTTTTTCGGTTTTACCTTTCTTTTTTATGAATGATTTCAGTATATCCGTCAGATATTCAAACGATTCCAGTTTCAGCAGCTTCGACAAAAGAATATATATCGCCGCACCCGCCAATATCTGAATTACCAGAGTCAGTATGAGCGGCATGGGGATAAACTCTATACACTTGACGCATATTCCCATGAATACCGCAAGCATAATCCCGGGCAGTATGTCTTTCAGCTGTTCCAGATAACCGTAATTCATCAATTTTTTATTCGGCCACGAATTGATGATCTGATTTGCCAGACTTGTAAAAAGCAGACTGTATGCCATTACAAGCACGCCGAACCACAGCGTAGCAAACAGCACTGCAAAACCGACAACTTTTTTTACAATTTCCAGTATCAGAAACAAATCGCTTCTTCCCATTGCTTTTATCGCATTCAGATTGGCGGTGTGTATGGGATAGAACATATAAGTTATGCAGAATATCTGTAAAAACGGAACGCATGGCAGCCACTTATCCGTAAGAATGACGGAAACAATCGTATTGGCACAGAATGCCAGTCCCATCATCAGCGGTGCCATAATATAAGTACTTGTCTTGATGGCACGCCTTGTCATTTGTTTTACACGGGAGGGATCGTCCTGTGCTTTGGACATGGTGGGCAGTAATACACTGTCTATGGATGTATTGACATTTTCAACGATTGCTTTCGGAAACAGAACACCCTGATTGTAATAAGCCAGATCTTCTTTTGTATAGACCTTGCCGATGATCAACTGACGGAGGTTGTTGTAAAGCGTTTCGAGCAGGGAAGAAACCAGCAGTTTCCAGCCAAATGAAAACAGCTTTTTAAGCCTCTCAAAAGAGAAGATGAATTTCGGACGCCATCTTACCGTAAACCACAGCATAATGGTATCAATCACAAGGTTTACAAGTTTCTGAGCTACCAACGCCCATACACCGAACCCAAGCAGTGCAAGGGATATACCCGATACTGCCGATGCAATCGTTCCGACAAGCGTTGCCCAAAAAAAGCGTTTGAACTGCATGGTGCGTGAAACGTATGCCTGCTGGACATTTTTCAGTCCCGATACCACTACCACAAGGCACAGTACCCTGACAACAGCCGTCAGTGTTTCATCATTGTAAAAGTTCGCTATCAGGGGAGCACAAAAAAATATGATTCCGTAAAGCACCAGACACCACACGATATTGAACCAGAATACCGACGAAAAGTCCAGTTCATCGGCATCTTTTTTCTGTATGAGGGCACTGCCGAAACCGCTGTCAACAAATACCTGCAATATCTGGGAAAATACCAGTACCAACGCAATCGTACCGTATGCTTCGGGTGCAAGTATTCTTGCAAGTATCAGAGAAACAACAAACTGTATTATCTGTGCTCCGCATCTCTCCGCAAAACGCCAGAGAAAATTGGATAATACACCTGTTTTTTTCACTTGATTTTTATCATTAAGTTCCATTTTGTTCACCTATCAAACAGATTTTTGAAAGAAGAAACAATCCTGTGGCTTCCTCCCACACCAAAAATACAGATCAATATTTTTTTCAGCCGTTTTTTGAATGTGCGTGTCCTGACACCATACATATTATAATATTCTTTTTCCCGACAGCTTTTTTCCGCAAATTCCATATGCTTTTCAAACCATTTTGACGCATCGGTCATTTTCTTTGGTTCAAAAATATAATCACTCAGATAATTTTTATTTACGATGCGTTCAAGCCATATATCCAGACTGCAAACCGTTTCTCCGTCACGGTTCAGATTGTTTTTGGTGGTATATCCCAATACGCCTATCGGCTGATTGTCCGAAACGTCCATTGTGATCGTCTTTACACCGTAACTCCACAAAACACTGGCACTTCCCGAAACCGCTACTGCCACATCCGTCTGTCTTAAAAAAGACTCCGGTATCGGATACACATATCCCATCATCAGCAGAGTGACATTTTTCAGCCCAGACAATTTCCGTTCTATCAATTTATTCATATCGGGAGTATAGCCAACCGGCTGATCTCCTATAAATACGCAGCATATTTTTTTATCGGGATTGCCGGCAGCAAATTTTTCAAATCCTTCGGCAACATTCGGTATATAGGATTTATTAAGTCTGCCAAGACTGCATAATATGCAGTCAAATTCATCATGACCGATATGGTCAAATCTTTCGTCTTTTATGTCCTCAACTACATTTGTACAAAAAGCATTCAGCTGCCAGCGGGAGGGATCATCGACTTTTACACGGTTTTTCAATAAAGCACGGATATAATCTCCCTTTATCACCGCTGTTTCACTACGCTTATATTTGAATTCGATAAAATCATAATATTCTTCCCCGTAGTTAAAGTGTTCATCAAGCAAAAACATATAATGCTTGGCACGGAGTTTTTCGGCAAGCATCTCTGCCCAACATGACATATGCAGCGTATTCGACTCTATGATAATCGTTTCTTCCGTCGGAGCGGAAACATCGATAATATTCATCATCAGTTTTATGATCTGCTTTTTTTTCCTATCGGAAATCATATCGGGATAACAGTCCAGTTCGGGAATGATCATATCTTTATATTTCATAAGCCCGCCGAGCATGACGGTTCCTTCCAACCCCGAAAATACATATACTTCCCAGCCGGCAGACCGCATATATTCCGTTTTATTTTTCACATACATTTGTGCTCCGCCCATATTCAAAATACTTCCGGTAAATATTAGGTATTTCACTATTGTATCCCCCTGTGTCAGCTTAATATCAAGCCATGTTCAAAAACAATGCATAAACCGTCTAATCAATCTCTTACTGCATCTGCCAGAAAAATTCGTATGGTACGGTTCGATGAAACAATGCTTCATAACTGATCGTCATCCATACGAAGTACACGCCGAGAAACAGATAAATAAATATTTTCACTTTACGCTGATTTGCTTTAAGCCGGAAACCGTACAGTGCCGCAGGATAAAGCAGCAATACAAAGGGGATAAGAAAATAGGAAAATCGGTTAATAATATTCATTCTGAAAACCATCAAACGGCAAATCGTTGCAAACAGTCCCGTATACAGAAGAAAACTTTCGTTAAGAGAAAGCTTTCGGAATCTTTCGGTCAATTTTATTTTTTCGCCCGGATTACCCTTTTTGATTATCATTGTAATACAGCCCAGAATGAATGCCGCTGCTATCGTCAAAAGCATATAGACGCTCTGGATATTAAAATGACCGACACTTTCTACTTCTTTCGTCAGATAGCCATAGTAGTCAACACCGAAGATCTTCAAAAAAACATTCAGAATCTGCTCATAAAAAACAAAAACTATTACAGTAATGATGACACTTGTCAACAATTCTTTTTCTCGGAATTTCAATCCGCTGAACAGAATAAACAGCAGACAAAAGACGGAAGACGCATGAACGGTTGCCGCAAGCATAACTATCAGTATATACAGGACAGTACCGACAATTTTGTTTTTAGGTTTTTTGAGAATCTCATATCCTATCAGAACAATGCTGATAGCTATTGCCTGACGCACGATATTCATATAGTTATAATAAGTACACGTCAGTACAAACACATATGTACTCATTTTGACATCACATGAATTTCTGTAAATGAACCAGCCTACCGTACCCAACGTGAATATGCTGGTGCTGACTATAAAAAACTGTATATCGGGAGAAATCACGCTCAAAGCTTTCATCAGATAGCAATAGCCTATTTCATACGTTGATACTTTTGCAAATTGAGATATTTCACTCCATTCGTAAGAAGAAATCTGAGTATATCTTTTTGCATAATGAACCGCCAGGTCTGTTCCGATATTCTGGCTCCGCAAAGCTGACAGCAAAATCAGCAGACCGAATGAAAATATCAAAAATTGTCTTGCTTTTTTTTTGCTGGCATTGGCATCAATCAAAAAGCCTGCGACAGCAATAGCTGCAAATTGAATAAAATATATATACATAAAATCCAATCCTCATTTTTCGGAAAAATCAAACAATCTTTGCGGGAACAAACCATCTTATGATCCATTTTATCAAAGTAAACAAATTCACTTTGATATTTCCCGGAGCAAGCTTTATCGCTTCCATAAGCAGTTTCCACGCATACTTCCTATCTCCGGCATTGATATACAGCGTAACTCCCAATATATCAAAACCCGCTTTTGCTTTTTTATGATGTTCCAGATATTCCTTATGCTCATCATAGATCTTATTGTATCCTGCAATTCTGCGATCCGAATGAGATGATATACGGTCTCCGATATAGAAGTAATATGTCCCAAGAGGCTTGTGTATATATTTCACCGTGTATGATTGTGCAATTCTCAGCCACAGTTCCATATCTTGAAGGGCAGGCATTGTTTCATTAAATCCTCCCACTTCATCAAAAGCCTTTTTTCTTATCAGCGGAAACGATGTCGATCCCACCACATTTTTGCCAAACAGAACCGGATATATATTTCCTTCGGGCTTGGCATTTTTGAAACGAGGTTTTATGCTGTGTGACTTTTCCGAATTTATCCATGTATTGCAGTATACTATACCGATATTGTCATCTGTCATCTTTTGCATCTGCAATTCTATTTTTTCGGGACTCCACTCGTCGTCATCATCCAAAAAAGCAATGAATGCTCCCTTAGATACACCCGCACCATAGTTTCTTGCTGCGTTTGCACCCGAATTCTTTTTCATAGGCAGATAAACCACATTCCTCTCAAAACCTCGGCATAAACCGATAAGCTCTTTTGAGAGTTTTTCATCTTCCGGAAAATCATTCACAAGAATAATTTCAAGTTCCTCGTAAGTCTGCTCCACTACACTTTTCAATGCACGCCCCACTATTTCAACAGGTCTTTTATATGTTGTCAGAACAGCAGTCACAATCGGCTTTTCTTTCATTTTTTTCC
>ONIF01000077.1:7941-9229 GCA_900317795.1 uncultured Eubacteriales bacterium
TCCCTCTTATCCAATCATCCATAATCTTCAAATGGTTTCAATTTTCCTGTTCGGACTTTTAGCGGAAGCTTCCGCTACATTCGGCAGTACAATCATTTACCAATAGCTTTATTTATACAAATTCAGCCAGTTTTTTACAAA
The DNA here is from genome assembly GCA_900317795.1 of uncultured Eubacteriales bacterium. Taxonomy (GTDB): domain Bacteria; phylum Bacillota; class Clostridia; order Oscillospirales; family Acutalibacteraceae; genus UBA1213. The sequence continues at coordinate 8,083 of ONIF01000077.1, forward strand.
TTGTTCGCTGCTGAACCCCATAGCCATCAATTTTTCGGCATACATACTTCCTGTATCTTTCGATACGGAAACAGACTTCAATTCCGACAACCAAGCCTCCGTATCACTCAAAGGAATGCTTTTCACAAGCTTCAAGCCCACTTCCACTTCATTCGTCACATTTTCCGATATAATACATCTGCACCCTGCCGCCTGTGCTTCGAGCATTGTCACGGGAAATCCCTCGCCCGGCAGTGACGGCAATATCACACAATCAAACATTTTCATCAATACAGGTATATCCGAACGCCTGCCTGTCAGCGTCACATTCGGCATATTTTCGGCAAGTCTTTTTATTTCCTCAAAGTCCGTGCCTTCTCCAACCAAAACAAATTTTATATTTGCCGTTTCCGCCTGTTCAGACAATTTTTCCGCAAGCGACAAAACAAATCTCTGATTTTTCATATTCCGCATTCTCGCAACATGACCTATCAGAATATCATTTTCACCGAACCCGAGAGATTTTTTTGTTTCATATACTTTTTGCGGTGAAATATTGAGGTATCTTTCGGTATCCACCGCATTATAAACCACTGTAAAATCCGCTTTTCTGCCATATAAAAAATTTCCCGAATCTCTGCTGCAGGAAACTTTTTGAGTGGAATTTTTCATATACAGATAACGGAATATCGGTACAGCGACTATTTTCTTTATGACAGACGCTTTCCTCTGTATAGACGTTACATGAGAATGACATATCCTATTCGGTATGCCTGCCTTGCGGGCTGCCGACAATGCAACGCCCGACTGCATACCCGTATGTACATGGATCGCATCATATTTTGTTTCCGATTTTTCCAGCAAATCCAAAAAATCCTTATAATACCTACGCAGTCCGAGCTGACGCACATCACCGTCCATTACAAAGACCTTAGAACCTTTGTTTCTGACAAGTCCGATACAGTCCTCTTTTGCCCCGTTATGCGTAACAAAATCAAAATGAAATTTCGATTTGTCCATATTATCCAGAACATCAAGAACAACACTTGTATCTCCACCCGAACCCATATAACCTATTACGTGCAATACATTGTACATTGCTTATATCCGTTCCCCTTTCATACAAGTTTTTTGTCAGTTATCTAAGAAATCTGCTGTAAAACGCCGC
>ONIF01000225.1 GCA_900317795.1 uncultured Eubacteriales bacterium
GGCGGAATGTTATACATTCCGTCACAAAAGCCTTTATATGCAGTATTTGATAAACTTGAACTGATTGCACAAGATACCGAAAATGTCGTTAAATACACTTTCCGCTTTATTGAAAGCTTTGATAAAAGCAAATCCGATATTTTGGAAACGTGCATTTCCGACGGTGTGAAATGCCTGTGGGATTATTCCTATGAATACGGCATTGATATAGAAACGCTTGTAAAGGCAAATCCCGATATACTTCGCCCCGATATTCCTATCAATCACGGAAAGGCTGTGAAATTATGCTGAAGTACGTTTTAAAGGATATTTACGGAAAAGAAACTCTTTTGAAAAATCCGCTGAAAGTCAGCTTTGTATCATCTGATGATGCACCTGCCGACAGCAGACCGATGAACAGACAATAAACGGAATTATTTTGACCGTTTCGGCAAGAAGTCAGGCTTGTATTCTGCTTGATAACGAGGCACTTCCTCAGACTTACCGCATGATTTCAATGAGTGACCTCATGGAAAGGCATTTCAGTCCTTTCGGTTTTGCAAAATTCAAAGGTACTTCAAAGACTTTTGATGATGAATTTGTGATTTCAAAGGGCATGAGTGAATGGGCGGTTTTGGCGGAATTTTGCAGGAGGTTTGTCGGAACATCTCCGAAAATAGACTGTAACGGAGTTATCGACATATCGGGAGAGAACAGAGGAAAATCTGTTTATATATCCTCGGACCGCTGTATCTCAAAAAAACATACTATCAAAAGACATCTTTTAATTTCCGAAATCATGGTAAGGGCTGAAAGCGGAAACGGCTATGTAATGCCCTTTCAAGACAGCTTTGCACAAAATCTCGGCATTCAGAGAAAGCGTTATCTGAATACAGCAGACAGTAAAAGTCTTTCGCCTTTGAGTGCGGAGAAAATCATGGAAAATGCCGAAAATAAGTATGAACAGGTTACACTTGATGTATCGGGGTGTGTTTTATGCACGGTTGGCACAAGCCTTATACTCGATAATGAAGATAAAAATTATATGATAAAAGAAATCCACTATTCCCTTAATGCAAACGGGGAACATACTACTATTTATGCAGAGGTGAAGTATATTTGAAAATATCAAAAAATATCTCCAACAAAAATAAAAATATCGCCTGCGTAACGGGCAGGGTTACATCAAGTGCAGACAGGCGGATTGCTTCGGAATGCCCCGATGGTACGGCACAATTTTCCATAGTTGCCCCAAAGGGCATTGACTATGTACCGCAAATGAATGATAATTCCGTTGTCATATCTTCGGAAAATGAAAGACTTTGCATAGGTGTAAGGCGTGATGAAAATTTATATCAGATAAAAACGGGAGAACTTGCACTTTATTCACAGGGTGGGGCTTATATACTTTTAAAGAATGACGGTACTGTTATTATAAACGGTCAGACTTTTTCAGCGGAGGAATGAAATATGGATACTGCTTTGAACATATCGGGCGATATTTCGCCCTACACCGTATCCGAAAAAGATGAACTCAAACAGCGGTTATATATAGCCCTCTCTGCCAAAAAAGGCGGATTTATATATGACCGTGAACTTGGAAGCGATATTTTTTCGGTGGACATCTCCGAACCCGACTGTATCAATAAAATAGAAGCCTTTGCAAGAAAGGCACTTTCGGATATTTCAAATGCAGAGGTTATAGGAGTTGTCGCAGAAAGCAATTCAATTTGCATAGGCGTTGAAACAGACAGCGGAATTTATGATATAACGATAAACAATGCATAATTCATAATGCATAATGCATAATTGACAGCACATTCCGATGATTATTTTCGGAATGGCAAAAATAAATAATAGGAGAGGTTTTATGGCATACACATATAATGAAATTCTTGAAAGAATGAATGATAAATTTGAGGAACTTTCGGGCTATTCACCTGACAGGGTGAGCGACATCGGCATAAGAATAAAACTGCTTGCAGGGGAATTGTACTCTCTCTGCACGGAGATTGACGGCATTAAAAAACAGATGTTTCCGAATACTGCAACGGGTGAATATCTTGACCGTCATGCACATCAAAGAGGACTTTCACGCATAAAGGGCAATAAAGCAACAGGTTTTGTGGTATTCAGGCTTGATACACCGCTTGACTATGATATTACTATCCCTCGTGGAACGGTGTGTTCCAATTCCGACGGCTCTTTGAGATACGTCACAATAAGTGATGACACTATCCCCCGTGAAAGTTCATATAAACTTATTGAATGTGAGGCAATCGACAGCGGAGAAAGATATAATACAGGAAGCGGAACTGTAAAAGTTATTATGACATATTTTTCAGTTGGAATGAGTATCACAAATGCAACTTCTTTCATTGGCGGTACAGATGACGAAAGTGATGATGAACTGCGTGGGAGAATTGCACAAAGCTATTTGAATACGCCTAACGGGGCAAATGCGGAATATTACATAAATCTTGCAAAATCCGTTGACGGAATAAAGTCTGCAACTGTCGCAAGTTCTTCGGCAGGCAGTATAACTGTATGCGTTGGCGGTGAGGGTGATGTGCCGTCAAATACGGCATATCAGACTGCACATGATATTCTGAATGCAGGCAGACCTTTTGGAATAAACCTTTCGGTAACAAGACCCGAACTTGTCACTGTGAACGTGACAGCACAAATAGATGTAAAAGACGGCTTTACCGCAAACGAAGTTATAGCAAATGCACAGATAACCATGACAAACTTTTTCAAAAAGCTTGGAGTGGGCGAAGATGTAAAGCTTGTGGCACTCGGCAAGGCTCTCTATGAAACAAGCGGTGTTGACAATTATGAATTTACCAATATGTCAGATGTCGGTATTTCAATAAATCAGCTTGCAAAGCTTGGCACAGTTTCTATTACTGCACCGAATGCTTAAAGGGGGCTTTTTATTATGTCTGAATTTCAGAAAATGAGTGACAGGCTTTCCGAAACGGGTTTGTATGAAGTTTCTTCCAACAGTCTTATATATGCCGAACTGAAAGCATATTCCGAAGGTTTGGATATGTTTTTCAACGAGCTTGACGAGATGTTAAGGGAGTGCTTTGTTGAAACAGCGGAAAGTTATGGTTTGACAATGCGTGAAAGCTGGCTGAAAAGATACAATCCCGACAGAACAACTGCAAGCAGGCGAAATGCAATCATAAAAGCCCTGTCTGTATGTCAGACGGACTACACATTTGAGGGTATGCGGAAAATCCGTGACAGCTTTAACCTGAACGGAAATTTCTATTCATACACATCTCCGCTGAAAGTTACGTTTGAATGCACAGATACTCTCACCAATTCACAGAAAACCATACTTTCCAATCAAATGAAAAAATTTATGCCCTGCTGGCTGGACTTTGAGTTAATTAGCAATTAGCAATTAGCAATGTGCAATGAATGGGGAATACCCTGTAATTGCACGTTGCTTTTTTTTGTGTGTGAAAACTTGAAAAATTTAAATGTTGGATTAAAAAAATGTTCTCTAAATCGTTTCAATTTATCTATGGAATATTTTTGGGGAAATGCTATAATATAATCATCAAAGACAAACACAAATCAATGACACAAATTTAAGGAGGTCATCACTATGAAAAAGAGATATATGGCTATAATGGTACTGGCAGTAATGTTAATATCGGCAGCAGGCTGTAACAATGCGTCACAGACAATGCCCGAAGAGGAAATTTCAATCGTAAGCACGGGACTTGAAAGCACAAATACAAATGAGAAAAATATTGATGATGTGCTTAACGAGATAGGTCAGAATGCCAACACGGATAATGCACAGAGCGTTCAGCAGACAGAACAGGAAAGCAGTCAAAATTCAGAACAGCAGGAAAGCAGTCAGCAAACGGAACAGCAGGAGAGCAGTCAAAAGCCGACTGTAAAGGAAAGAAGCAAAATGACAACTCCTGCACAGGAAAATTCCGTTGAAGAAAATAACTCACAGATTTCCGAAAATACAGATACACAGTCATCTGCAACACAGAAGTCAAATAAATCCGAAAGCAGTGTTCAAAAACCGTCATCATCAAATTCAAGCACGGTTACTGCAAACTACACTTCAAGTACGGGCGGTATTCTTGATACAGCGGATATATTCAGTGACCGTGATTTGACACAGACACCCGATTTATCCAATGCACAGACTATCACCGTTTCAGACGGACAGACCCGTTTCAGACGGACAGACTATCAACATAACCGAAGCAGGCATTTATATAATAAGCGGTTCTGCAAGCAACTGTACCATAAAAGTGAATGCCGACGAGGAAAGCAAAGTTCAGCTTGTTTTGAATGGCGTGAATATCACAAATGACAGCACTCCTGCAATATACGTTGTATCGGCTGATAAGTGCTTTATCACGACAGCGGAAAATACAGAAAATACCCTTTCCGTGACAGGCACGGTGACAGGCACGTTTACTTCTGACGGCGATACCAATACAGACGCTGTTATTTTCTCGAAAGACGACCTTGTATTTAACGGTCTTGGAACTCTTACAATCAATTCAAGCAATAACGGCATATCCTGCAAAGATGATTTGAAATTCACGGGCGGTACTTATAATATAACAAGCGTGGAAGACAGTATCGAGGCAAATGACAGTATTGCTGTATGTGACGGCATGTTTACAATCAATTCGTCAAAAGATGCTTTCCACAGTGAAAATGATGATGATAATACATCAGGCTGGATATATATATCAGGCGGTACATTCAATATCAAATCATCAAGCGACG
>ONIF01000401.1 GCA_900317795.1 uncultured Eubacteriales bacterium
AGAATATTTTAGCACACCACTATATACAGAGTTTCTCTCCGAATGAAAAAATCTCTCCTGCACTTGCTCATAAAATCGGAGTAGAACTTGCCCAAAAGGTCGCAACAGGCTTTCAGGTTGTTATAGCAACTCACGTTGACAGAGAACACATACACAATCACATTATCATCAACTCCGTCAATATGGAAACAGGGCTTAAATGGAAAGGAAATGCAGACACACTTAAAAATATGCGTAATGAAAGCGATAAGCTGTGTAAAGAAAACTGCTTGACAGTAATAGAAAAGCCGTCAGGATTCCGTAGCATAGACCAAGACACACTTGAACTTGCAAGAAAAGGCAAATCATGGAAAGTGGATTTATGCAATGCTCTCGAAGAATCAAGCGAAATGTGCATAACAAAAAGTGATTTTATCAGCTATATGAAAAACAAAGGTTTTGAAATTATCCGATATGGTGAAAAAGACTTAACTTTTCAGAAAATAGGCGAAACAAAGAAAATTCGTGCAAGTACACTTGCAAAACAATTTGGTGCAGTTTACAGAAAAGAAAATTTAGAAAAAAAGATGGGCTTTTATCGCTCTCCCGAAATATCATCTGCCGGCACTATCAAGAAGAAAAAAGCACAATCCCCATTCATAAGTGAATTTGAAAGATACGAAAAGAAATATTTCTCAAAAAATCTCCCTCTTGCACAAAAAAAAGAATCCCTATCTATGCAAAAACACATAAGAACTTCTGAAAATCCATTTTTGACACTTCTTTCAATTATATTCAGGTTACTTGTCAGACGAAAAAAAAGAAGTATGCTCGACAAAAAGTATGATTTACTTCACTTGTACAGCAAAAGGCAAAAAAAATATAAGCAATATAAGCCATCTCTTGCTGAACAGGTCAAGCGTATTGAACGATTACAAAGAACGGCAGGTAACATTCCTTATAAAACATTGATCTCGGCACAAGGGGAAAATTGTCGTATGTATGTAGCGTTGGAAATGATACCGAGATTGTATGCCTACGGTTTTTTCTTTTCCGCAAAACTCTATAAAGATTATGCGATAGTTACTGTTAAAGAGATAGACAAAACTCTTTTGCAGAAAGCTATGAATGCCAGTGACGAAGTTTTAGAGGAACATAACAGTTACTTCAAAGAACAATCAGACTATGCGGATTTGAAAAAGAGAGCCAAACAGCTTGGAAGTAAAATCGAATACCTTGTAATAAAGCCTGCACAACTTAAAAAGTTGGCAAATGAAACGGACCGATTTGTAAAGTTTGAAGATAATGGAAAAATCCGCATAGCGTTTCTTGAAGAAAACAAAGATTTCATACTTCACGCACTCTATCCCGATAAACATCCTGATAAAAATAACATTTTGGGAACACCTAACGCAAAAGTTCAAACTAAACGTAAAACTGATTGGTTCTTGTTAAAATCTTATTCGTATCGTACCATTACGCAAGATAAGGTTAATAAATCAGAAAAAAAGCCATCTGTTACTGTCAGTCAACCTGAACGAGCCGAAAATACTCCTAATAAGAATGAAAATGTACAAAAATTCCCTCCAACCTACATACCAAGACGCAGAAGATGATGTATTACATAATATTACTTGTATTACATTGTGTATTACATATTTCAGAACTGTTGACAGATTAACAATGATTTGCTAAAATTTATCTATGTAATACATAATACACTATGCTGTAATACATGGTATGACACTATATTTTTTGTAGAAATGGGGAAATTTTGATGAACGATGAAATAAAAGTACGCAGTTTTCGTATATCGGACAGCGTTGCGGAGAAATTCAAGGCTTTTTGCGGTGAATTTGACAGTCAGAATGCAGCATTGGACAGCCTGATCACCACCTATGAAATGCAGAATGCAAAATCTGTATTGATGGATAGGAAAACCGAGATAGCCGAGTTTGACACGCACATACAGGCAATACAGAGTGCTTTCTTGAGGTCTTTGGAACTGAACGAAAATGCTGAACAGCGTGTAAAAACAGAATTCAACAGCCTGTTATCTTCCAAAGACGAAACGATCATGCAATTACAAGCGGAGAAAGCAAAGGCACTGGAACAGACAGAGCAGTATAAAACATCATATGACAAAGTTGTGCAGGATACCGACAAGCAGTTGAAAGCTATGCAGGAAAAGGTGTCCGAGAACAGCCAAGCCTTGCAGAATGAGAAAGAAAGAGCCGATACAGAACAAAAGGCAAGAGAGCAAGCTGAAACTATATCGGCAATGCTTTCAGGTCAGATTAAGGAATTACAATGCTTTCAGGTCAGATTAAGGAATTACAGGGACAGTTGGCACAGCTTAAAGCACAAAACGCTGAATTAAGCAAAAGGGAAGAACAGGCTGAAACAACATCTTCCAAGCTGGCTGACGAGCTGATGAAACTGAAATCCGCCTATTCAGAAGTACAAAGAACACTGGCTGAAGAACAGGCAAGCAGAACAAAAGAATTAGCGGCTACCGAAAGAGAAAGAGAAACAGCCGTAAAATATGCCATAGCAGATACAGCAGGCAAGTATCAACGCAAAATTGACGAAATGCAGCTTAAAATTGATGATATGCAGACAAAACAGGCTGAACAGTTGGCTATGCTTTTCAGCAGCAAGGCAATTTTTGATTTTGTCTTGCTCACTTTTTTAATATTTTTACTACCATATATTTCCAAAATTGCCAATTTAACTGATGTTATTTATCCCTCTTGTGTGACCATTTTTTGATAGTATCTTTTAGGATATAAGGTTTACGGTGAATTGATAAAAATAGCAAAAAGGTTTACGGTGAATGGGGTAAAGGTTTACGGTGAATGGGGTAAAGGTTTACGGTGAATTGATAAAAGTTTACTACAATATGTGTAGGCAAAAATTAAAAAAAGGCTTAAAATAGGGATTTTTTAAAAAAGGTTTACGGTGAAATGGTCATTTTTTGAAAACTATAAAAAAAGTAAAGTTTCTATTTTAATAAAATAGAAAAAAAAGTGTATTTTTTTAATAATTAATAAGAAACCACCGTAAACCAGCGTAAACCACCGTAAACCGTATGTAAAAAATCCAGTAAAATAGCCAAAAATTAAGGTTTACGGTGAATTGCACCACCGTAAACCAGCGTAAACTTTTGCCGATTTTTTGCATTCACCGTAAACCAAATCACAAAAAAAGTGAAGAAATCACAAAATTAAAAAAATATTTATTATTCTTTTATTGGTAAGAATTTAAGCTTGTGCATTTTACCATTTATTTTCCTAAAGACAGTTGCATAACCTAACTTATTTAAGACTTTTGAAATCTGTTCAGCAGTATATTTTGACAATTCGGAATGATGTGTCATAAATTCTGTTACTGTAATATATTCATCTCTAATTTTGTAACTTGTGTATGGATTTTGCCTGTCCATATTGAGTCTTGCCAGAATGTCTATAACTTCATCTTCCGCTTTCATAGGTTTTGTGTAAACTTCATTTCTGCTGTCTAATTCTGCTTTCATTTCGGGATCGAGTCTGAAACAGCTTGCCATTGTTGCACCTTTGGCGATTTCTTCCTGTACAATACGATATACCTGTGCCCACAACTGCAAGGAATCGAAAGTTCTGATTTGTGTGTTATAGTCGATATGTACGTCATCTGATATAGGAACAGTGGCAAATCTCCTGTTTCCTGTTTGGTCTATCAGGAACTTATCATCGTTGACAGTGCCAACAAATGAGGTCATGCGAGGAAATTTAAGTGTTGATCTGCCGTATGGGAGTCTATACTCGTCATTTGCCTTTGTCAGCATGGCTTTAACGCTGTCCATATCTTTTTTCAAAGTGCTGCCGATTTCGCCCAATTCGCATATCCAATTACTTGTTGCCTGAATAACGCTGTCCTTGTTGCGTGGATCAATGCAGACACCTTCACCGAAATATTTCGGTATCATTGCCAGATGTTCAAAAAATCTCGTCTTGCCAATCCCCTGTTTACCCTTGAATACCAATATCAGGTCAAGTGAGAATGGATGTTCATCATCGTTAAACAAGCCGCAAACAGCCTGCATAAGCCATTTCTTGATAATTTCTCTGCTCAGCTTATCCTCTTTGTCAATGCCGAAGATATTATAAATTTCTTCAATACGGTCTTTGCCGTCCCATTTTGCAGACTTTATCATGTCAAGAATAGGATTGACTCTGTTATTTGTAGCAATAACCAAAAGCATATCTGCTATTTTGTTGGTGTTGCACTTTTCAAATTCTGTCTGCAACTCGTTGTAAATGATTGTCGGTGCCGTTTCGGGCAGATATGTAGCGGAATGTCCCTTGTCTATGGTGAGCAATCCTGTTCCGTCAATATCATAAACAGACAGCCTTTTTTCTCTTTTTGTCTTGGAGTCGGTCTTTTTATTGTATGCGTCAGGCTCAAACAGCAAGCGAACATCTTTCCAATGCTTGTTAGAACAAGAGTTATGAAAGCACTTGTAACCGCAAGTGCCGTCAGGCTTTTGAAAAATAGCAGCGTCCTTTCCCTTATGGCTTTCATCAAACAAACAATGTTCAAGAATATACTTGACAGTTCCGTTAGGAGTATGGTCAATGCTTTTGACAGGAATATTATATTTTGAAATGAATTGCTGCAAATCAAATTTTTCTTTTCTGCCTGTCGGTGCAGAAGTCTGTACAGGTTCAGACGGTTTATTTTCCTCAAATTCAGCCGCTAATGCTTGCAGTAATGTAAAATCATTAATGTCAATGGAAGATGGCACAGACGGCTCGATATACGCTTTCCTGTGAAGTCTTTCGGGAGTGTTTGCCCCTTTGTGTGCAATCGTTCCCCAGAGCTTGCAGATACGGGCAGGATTGAATACCGTTGTATCTACTTCAACTTCATCATCACTGAATTTTTCTGACAAGACTTTCAAGGCATTCTCAAAGACAGACACATTCTCTGATGTGTTCGGAACGTCAAAACGGTAAACTAAATGAATACCGTTGCCACTCATGGCACGAATCGGTTCTTTAAAGCCACGTTCGGACATAAAGCTGTGTATGACTTTGGCTTTGTCCTTTGCAAGCTGTAACTCTTTGTCCGAACTGCTGACACCTGACATTCTCTTTGGATCTAAATCAATCAAGAGCCAGTGAAGATTTGTTATCTCATTGTCCTTTGTAGTCGGCTGAACATTCTCCATGAAACAGTCATGCTGCTGACGAGCATAGCAGGACATATCAATCGGATTGAGAGTGATGAAGATGTTGGCGGCTTTGGCTGTCGGTGTACGTGAGTTCCAATTCGGGCGGAAGTCC
>ONIF01000195.1 GCA_900317795.1 uncultured Eubacteriales bacterium
CAAGGAGGGTTGCAAGTGCCTTATCATAACTTTCAGCTATTTCATAAGCCCTTTTTTCCTTTTTATTACCGTTATCTGCATAATTTTTCACTCTTATCTTGCTTACCGATGAATATGCCGTTTCCGTTGACGAGAAAAATGCCGAACACATCACCAATAAAATTATTATTCCAGCTATAAGCCATGGATTCAAAGAATATCACTCCATTTTTTAATCAAAACAAAGTATTTCGATTTGTAAAAACCGAAATACTTTGTAATCACAAATTATTTTATCTCAATAACTTCCAGTGTCTGAGGCTGCATTTCAATTTTATTTTTTTCAATACACGCTTTTCCTATTGTAAATACAGGCTCTCCTTCAAATTCAAACGGTGCAGTCTGCTTTTCAGATGTCGGATTGACTGCTATTATAAACCTGCCTCTTTTGAATATAAACGGATATTTATTTTTTTCTGCATATACAACTTCAAAATCTCCATCTGACTGCAAATCTGCATTTTTATGCCTTATTGCAATCACTTTTTTAAGCGTGTTCAATATAGAGTCAGGCTCTTTAAGCTGTTCTTCTACCGTTACCGCATCGGGAGATTTATCGACGGGCAAATACAGCATTTCTGACGGTGCAGAAGAAAATCCAAGATTGACGCCTTTATTCCACTGCATAGGAGTTCGTGTTCCTGTTCTATGATAACCGCCCTCTTTGCTTTTCAGCCCTTCCATATATTTCATGCCTATTTCATCACCATAATATAAAAATGGTACTCCGGGCATTAAGAATATAAACGAATAAGCAATTTTTGCTTCAAGAGGCGTAAACATTCTTGTCATTCTCGGTGTGTCATGATTACACGTTATAAAGCTGATATATCCCTTATCTTTTGTATTCTTCAAATCATCAAGATATTCTTCAAGAAACTTTGTTATATCACCCTTGCCGTTCTTTGAAAATACAGCTGTACACTCACCTGTTTCTTTATCCTTGTCCCTAAACAGTATCCTATATCCATTGGTATCATGGTCAAGATAGAAGTCACTGTGGAAACCTGCACCTATCGAAACTTTCGGATTACACCACTCCGATATAATAGCTGCCTCGGGATACTCCTTATCAAGCATATCTCTTACATTTTTCCATACCTTGCAAGTTTCGGGCTTTTCTCCATCTTCATTCTTTACAAGTGAATCTGCCATATCAACCCTAAAACCATCACAACCTACATTAAGCCAAAATCTCATTATATCTTTCAATGCCTCAACCGTAGCCTTGCAATCCGGATGTGACGGCGGAAGCTGCCATGCAGGGTGCGTTATATTATTAAATCCATAATTCAATGCCGGCTGAGAACTGAAAAAGTTCACAAGATAATTTCCGTCACGCTCCGATATTCCGCACATAAGTCTATACTGAGGAGGTGCTTCCCATACACTGTCTGTCCATGTATAACGGTTGCTGTATTCGTTCTTTTCAGCTTTCTGACTTTTCTTGAACCACTCATGCTGGTCGGAAGTATGTCCTGGTACCAAGTCCAAAATAATTCTTATTCCCTTTTCATGTGCAACTTCGAAAAGATTTTTCAAGTCTTCATTTGTGCCGTATCTCTCCGCAACAAGATAATAGTTCCTTACATCATAGCCTGCGTCCATAAAAGGAGAATCAAATAGCGGATTAAGCCATATAGCATTGCACCCAAGACTTTTTACATAATCCAATTTTGATATGATACCCTTTATATCCCCTATTCCGTCACCGTTGCTATCACAAAATGTCTGAGGATATATCTCATAAAACACTGCGTCATTTAACCATTTCGGCATAATCAAACCTCCGTTTTTTACAAAATTTTTATTAATTATAGCATACTATTGCTTTATATTCAACTACTTTTTGCATTTTTGTCATTATGTTCAAATATGCCCAAAAATATTTTATCGGGAATACAAATAAAATGTCAAAATTATATTGATTTTTTTTTCAAAAATGATACAATATAAATAGACTTATTGTAAAGGAGGTTAATAGTATGGCTTATAAAATTTCAGACGATTGCATTTCATGTGGTGCTTGTGCAGCAGAATGTCCTGTTGGTGCTATCTCCGAAGGTGACGGCAAGTATGAAATAGATGCAGATGCTTGTCTTTCATGCGGTGCTTGTGCAGATGCCTGTCCCGTAGGTGCTCCCAGCGAAGAATAATTCATTTTTTTACATTTTGTGACTCCTTTTTTGTCGGTGTGTACACTTTATTTGTGCACACCGACTTTCTATTGAATTTATTATAATTATATGACAATAATAGATAATAGTAAATTCATGGAGGTATCTCACAAAATGTATAATAAAGTCGAAATATGCGGTATAAACACTTCAAAGCTTCCTGTTCTTTCAGAAGAAAGAAAAAAAGAGCTTTTAAAAATTATTCACACGGGCAATAAAAAGCAATCTCTATCCGCAAGAGATGAGATGATAAACGGAAATCTTCGTTTAGTTCTCAGCGTCATTCAACGTTTTAACGGAAGAGGTGAAAATCCCGATGACCTTTTTCAAGTAGGCTGTATAGGTCTTATAAAAGCAATAGATAATTTTAATGCCGATAAAGATGTGTGTTTTTCAACCTATGGCGTTCCTATGATAATAGGTGAAATAAAGAGATATTTGAGAGATTATAACCCTATTCGTGTAAGTCGTTCTTTGCGTGATACAGCATATCATGCCATGAGTGTAAAAGAGAATTTTATTGTTCATAATAATCGTGAGCCTACTGTTGAAGAAATTGCTAAAATTCTTGATACTCCAAAAGAAAATGTAATTATTGCACTTGAAGCAATCATTGACCCCATCTCAATTTATGAGCCTGTATTTTCAGATGACAATGACACTATCTATGTTATAGACCAACTCAGCGACTTTAACAGCAGTGAAAGCTGGATAAATGAAATTGCTTTTAAAGAAGCTGTCAATTCTCTTGACAAACGTGAAAAATCTATTTTTATAATGCGTTTTTTCAAAGGGAAAACACAAACAGAAGTTGCCGAAGAAATTGGAATAAGCCAGGCTCAGGTTTCAAGACTTGAAAAAAATGCCCTTTCAAAAATAAGGCATGAAATACAATAAAAAAGTGGTATGACCTATCTCATACCACTTTTTTATATTATCAATGATTATTATTTCTGCGGAAATTATTGTTCTGACGGGGTGCGGAACGGCGTGCGGGAGAAGTATCTTTTTCGGGTTTCAGTCCCTCTACTTCTATAAGAGCATCTCTGCGTGAAAGATTTATTCTGCCCTTGTCATCAATTTCAGTTACTTTTACTATTATTACATCATCTACATTTACCACATCTGTAACTTTCTCTGTACGCTTTACATCAAGCTGTGATATATGACAAAGTCCCTCTTTTCCGGGAGCTATCTCTACAAATGCTCCAAAGTCCATTATTCTCGTTACCTTGCCCTTATAAATCGCACCCGGCTCGGGATCATTTACTATCGTGTTCACTATATCCATAGCGTGCTTACAATTATCAAGATCAAGTCCGCTTACAAATACACGTCCGTCTTCCTCTATGTCTATCTTGACATCACATTCAGCACATATCTTCTGTATCACTTTTCCGCCCGAACCGATAACTTCTCTTATCTTATCAACAGGAATTACTGTCGAAAGCATTTTCGGAGCATACTTTGAAAGTTCTTTCCTCGGCTCTGCAATAGCTTTCAGCATAACTTCATCAAGTATATAATCACGTGCTTTATGCGTTTTATAAAGTGCCTCTTTTACCATTTCGGGTGTAAGACCGCTTATTTTCAAATCCATTTGTATAGCTGTTATACCTTCATGTGTACCTGCTACTTTGAAATCCATATCACCAAAGAAATCTTCCAGCCCTTGTATATCTACCATTGTCATCCAGCGGTCACCCTCTGTGATAAGTCCGCATGATATACCTGCGACGGGTGCTTTTATCGGCACACCTGCGTCCATGAGTGACAATGTAGAACCGCATATTGACCCCTGTGAAGTAGAGCCGTTTGAAGAAAGTATTTCCGAAACAAGCCTTATTGTATAAGGGAATTCATCTTCCGACGGAATAACGGGAACCAATGCTCTTTCTGCCAAAGCACCATGACCTATTTCACGTCTGCCCGGACCTCTTGAAGGCTTTGTTTCACCAACGGAATATGACGGGAAATTATAATGATGTATATATCTCTTTGTAGTCTGGTCATCAATTCCGTCCATTACCTGCTGGTCGCTTACAAGTCCCAACGTCGTTACAGTCAAAACTTGTGTCTGACCTCTTGTAAACAAGCCTGAACCATGCACTCTCGGCAATATTCCTACTTCAGATGCCAAAGGACGCATCTCGTCCATTCCTCTGCCGTCAACACGCTTCTGCTCATCAAGCAACCAGCGTCTTACTACGTACTTCTGTGTTTTATAAAGACACTCATCTATTTTTTCGGCCTGTTCGGGATAGATTTCATCAAACTTCTCATGCACCGCTTCATATATAGGCTTTAATCTTTCTTCCCTTACAAGCTTGTCATCTGTATCAAGTGCAAATTTTATATCCTCAATGGAGAATTCCTTGATAGCCTC
>ONIF01000353.1 GCA_900317795.1 uncultured Eubacteriales bacterium
CCCCGTGAGTGCCTCGGAATATACGTCAAGCAATAAGACTTTTGTCAATAATAAAGTTGACTTGTTTCTTGGCTCTCGTGTTTCAAAAGTCCGCATGTCATCAAGCAGCGGCGGCAGTCATCACAGCGGCGGTCACAGCGGTCACAGCGGCGGCGGTCACAGCGGTCACAGCGGCGGCGGTCATCACAGATAAATAAAAGAGTGGAGTGTGAAGAGTGGAGAGTGGAGTTTTTTGTACTTTTCAAAAAACTCACGTTCACAACAGCTCAACTCTCAACTCTATTAAAAAAGGAATGATGTTTTATGAGTAAAAAATTGGTTGCTTATTTCTCGGCAAGCGGTGTTACTGCAAATGCCGCAATGGCTCTTGCAAATGCTGCTAATGCAAATATCTATGAAATCAAGCCGAAAATCCCCTACACAAACGCAGACCTTGATTGGCGTAACTCCAAAAGCCGTTCTTCACTTGAAATGAAAGACAAAACCTCTCGCCCACAGCTTGCAGACAACAATGCCAATATTGCTGTATATGACACGATTTTTATAGGCTTTCCTATATGGTGGTACACAGCCCCCTCTATCATCAATACTTTCCTTGAAAGCTATGATTTTTCGGGTAAAAAAATCGTTCTTTTTGCAACATCGGGGGGCAGTAGATTTGGAAAAACTGCTGAAAATCTTCAAAAAATCGCCCCCAATGCAAAAATATTCGAGGGTGAAATACTCAACGGCAGACTTGATTTTGATAAGCTGAAAGCCTTCGCTGACAAATTCTGACACAAAAAAACGACTGCACGACAATTTTTTCCTGCCGTGCAGTCTTTTTTATATCAAATCCTCTATTGCATTTTCATAGACTGTCGGAGGATTTACTCCCTCTATTCTTGCACCTATCTTTCCGTCTTTGAAAATGATGACTGTCGGCAGGGTGTTCAATGCAAAGATACTTGCAATGTCGGGAGATTGCTCGACATCTACCGCTATCACCCTCGCAAATTCATAATATACATCTGCCACTTCTTCCATAATACTTTCCAATGCCTTACAATGTGTGTCAAACTCATCATAGAAAAATGCAAGCACTATCCCCTTTTCTATCCTCCTGTCAAAATCGTATGAATCAACTCTTATAATATCTTCGTTCATTTTTCATTCTCCCTTAAATAAATTTTTTAAAACAGTTTAATCGCCTTTTTTTGCGGTATAAAAGTGATAATATATCCTTACCTCAACATAAAGCACTGCACTTTATATCTTTGCATAATTTTACAATAATTATCAAAATATTTCAAGTCGGGAAGTGTAATAATCGAAACATTCGTTTCATATAGATGTTGAGAAAAGCATAATGAAGAAAGGAATGAAGGCAAAATGACAGGATATTATCCTGAAGGCAGACTTATCAACACTTTGGAGAATCTTTCGGCTTTGCAGTCCGTTTCACAGCTTACCGACGCTTACCATGACGGAAAAATACTCGAAGCAAGGGCTGTTGTATGCGATTCCTCCCATAATCTCATAGTGGAACTCGGCAATATGAAAGGAATTATTCCCCGTGAAGAAGGTGCTATGGGCATTCGTGAGGGCACAGTCAGGGATATTGCAGTTATATCAAGAGTAAACCGCCCTGTATGCTTTGTTATCACGGGATTCAAAAAAGACGAGTTCGGAAAAACTTTTGCAGTTCTTTCAAGGCGACTTGCTCAGGAAAGATGTATGAGAGAGTATATCTCACATCTTTCGACAGGCGATGTTATTGACGCTAAAGTAACTCATCTTGACTCTTTCGGGGCTTTTGCAGACATTGGCTGTGGTATTGTTTCGCTTATCCCCATAGACTCCATCTCCGTTTCAAGAATAGAACACCCCCGTGAAAGATTTTCTGTCGGCATGGAAATAAAAGCCGTTGTAAAATCCATTGAAAACGGCAGAGTAAGCCTTACCCATAAAGAACTTCTCGGCACTTGGGAGGAAAATGCACAAAATTTCAAAATCGGTGAAACCGTTGCAGGAATTATCCGTTCTGTCGAGGACTACGGGGCATTTGTGGAACTTGCACCCAATCTTGCAGGACTTGCGGAAATGAAAGAGGGCATTTATCCCGGTCAGCAGGCAAGCGTATATATTAAAAACATCATTCCCAGCCGTATGAAAATCAAACTCATTATCATTGATACATTTGATTACAGCTATCAGCCCACCCCGCCCGAATATTACTTCACGGGCGACCATATCGACAATTTCTGTTATTCCCCGTCATCTTCCGAAAAAATCATTGAAACAGACTTTACTCCCCAGCCCGTACTTTTGAACGCCTAAACCAAAAAACAGGACAGAATATTTTTTCTGTCCTGTTTTTCTTTTACTCGTCACTTTTCGAGAGATTTTTCAGCGATATGAAATTCAATATTACCATTATAAAAATTACTGCCAATAAAATATAAAAATTCGCATTTACAATCTGCATTATCCATAAAATTGCAGTTTCACAAACCGCTGTTATGATAAATGCCAAAAAACTTTGTGACGGCTTTTTCATCATTATCAATACAAGCATGATTACCGCAACTTCAAGAAATATATCGGGCATGATTATTTTTTTCATTCCCGAAAAGCCTGTTGTTACCGACAGCACCGCTGTCATTATTAAAGCCTGCATGACGGCATATATCGCCTGTGGCACATACTTTGCAAGCAGATACACGGGTATTTTCAAATTCCCCATGCACTCTCGCTTATATATCACTCTTTCTCTGCT
>ONIF01000354.1 GCA_900317795.1 uncultured Eubacteriales bacterium
TTCGAAGTTTTTCATCACTTGCAAGAGCTCTTATTGCATTTGAATAAGCAACAACATCTCTATTAGCTACTTCTATTCCCGTTTCTTTATCAAGCGACACGTAGTTCACACCACTACCTGGAATTGTAAATGTTACAACAGGCAATCCAAAATGTGTTGTTTACAAAGAATATTCCGTAAATGCCTATATCGAAATGCACGCAGGTCTTGACACGCAAAACTATGTCGGTGAGCGTTCTTTCCAGTCCATTCCGATGACTCACATGACAGGTGAAAGAGTTTGTGCATTGATGCCCCTTGCAAGAGGTCAGACTCTTGTTCCCCGACCTATCTACAACAAAAAGACGTTTGCAAGAGATTTGTCTATGACAAGGTGCAACAACGTCGTTGCAACGGCAAGTTTCTTCCTTTCAGCCGTTAAAAAAGGCGTTATCGGTCCTACCGCACTTGCAAATGTAATGCGTCCTGCTTCGGGCGGTGAACCCGTTACAAAGAGTGCCGTTTATAAAATAGACAAGTGGCTGAAAGAAAACGGCTGCAAAGTCAGATTTTCTCTCGGCGGCGGTGCAAGTGAAGAGGGTGGTGTTACTCTCGTTACTTACTTCATGAATGAACAGACAAAAACCAATGAAACAGGCTTGCCGCTTGAACCTCATGTTCATGTAAGACTCGTTGACGATAACGGCAATATCGTTACGGAAAATGAAGTACTTGCGAATCTTCAGGCAACAAGTCCTGCCGCAGCGGATCGTTATCTCAACAATCCCGAAGCTACTGCTGCAAGATGGTTCGTTGATGAAGAAGGAACAAAATGGGGTGTAACAGGCGATATCGCCGTAAGACATGAAGACGGCTCTTATAATATTCTTGGTCGTGCGTCCGACTCCTATGTGAATGAAAAGGGCGAGAGAGTTTATCTCTTTATGATAGAATATTCACTTGATGAAAATGATCCTATTCTTGAATGGGAAATAAGTGCATTCAAGAACGATAAAGGCGGACATGATGTAGTGGGACAGATAATCCTTGAACGTGGCTGCACTACTCCGAAATCCGAGCTGATAGAGTTTTTCTGCGAAAAGTACAAACTGAATGCCATCAAATTCTATACGGAATTTGAACTCGGTGAAGTAACAAGCAAGAGGGATTATATTCTCCTTGCACACGATTATGAAGGCTATTATATGCCCTGCGATAAAGAAAATCTGTATTTTGTCAACTATTCCGAAGACGGTACGATGACAAGACAAATCGTAAGCAAACGTGAAGTTGACAATACCTGAGGAGGTCTTTAAATTGAAATTCAAAAGAATCTTATCGGTTGTGCTTTCGGCTGCATTGATTACAAGCACGACAAGCCTTTCTGTATTCGCAAAAGGCGGAGAAAAAAAGTATGACTATGTAGCACTCGGTGACAGTATTGCGGCAGGTTTCGGACTGAGCGGTGACGGTTCGGCAAGTTCTCTTGCTGTCGATCCCGCATTGATTCTCAATGAAGATTTGATTGCAAATCCCGTACAGAATGCCTATGCAGCCGTTTTCGGCAGATACCTTGCGGAAATCGGTGAAAATTACGGCTATACCACTACTGCAACTAACCTTTCATCAACAGCTTATCGTGCTGTTGACGTTGAACAGACTATTCTGAACGAGGGCTATAAGGGTGAAGTTGCAGAATGGATATTGGAAAAATTTGTTGGTGAGGGCGGCAGTGCTCCCCTTGAAAAATACCATGAAATTTATTCAAAATATCTTCCCGAAGCGGAACTTGTCAGCATTCAGCTTGGCGGCAACGATATCGTTATGAATATCCTTTATCCGATATTGAAAATGGACAATCCCGTTTTGATGTCAATGTCCCTTTCCCTGATGCTGACATTGTTCGGCTGCGATACAGCAACTGCACTCGGCGGCGGACTTCAGTATATGATGCAGAACAAAGACGGTCTGACATACGAAAAAATTACGGAAGCTGCCGAATATTTCAAAAATGTAGGTTCTAACGGTGAATACTATGTAAATATAGCTGCCGAACAGGTTTCAGGAGTTGTTGACGCTGTAAAGCAGGTAAATAACACTGCCGATATCGTTTTGGTAGGTATGTTCAATCCCTATGGCAATTCACTCGTATATGAAGGTCAGGTTCGTGACATGGCAAATATAGTTAAAGACATATTTGCACAGGCTGCCGAAATCGTATGCGGTCAGGCAATCAATACAGATGAAATCGTAATTATTGACAACGATTTCTCCGATGAAACGGAAAATTTCAATGATAATGTATCTGCATTGTCAAAGTTCAGTGCAAAGATAAAGAATTTCACAGGCTCTGCAAAAGCAAAGTTTACTAAACTTGTTTCGGCAGTGGCAAATGAAATTTCATATCCCTTGCTCTATATGACAGCAGGCAATAATGTTGAGCCTCAGATGACGCTGCTCAATGAGAAATTGAAAGTTCTTGCAGACGAAACAGGTTCAACTTATGTAGATGTATATGACATCAGCAATGAATGCAACCTTGATCC
>ONIF01000355.1 GCA_900317795.1 uncultured Eubacteriales bacterium
CAATAATGACAGAAAGACCGCTGTGCCAAACATGGTATTATTAAAATCGGCTGTTGTCGAAGTAGTAACTCAATACTCTTTTTGACATTCCGCTACACTGCATATCAAAAAGTATTGAGCAATGGGACACCCCTTGACCCCGAAAGAGCCATAAAAAAAGCCGTCTGCAATGTGATGAACAATGCAGACGACCAAATTTTTAAATTCTTGCTTTCAAGCCATGAAGAAGAACATTAGGCAAGCCAATCAAGTAATAGCCGTTTTTATTTAATTCTATGCGTGTATCAATCCATTGACCGTCAACAAACACCTGGAAACAATCTCCGCAATGCAATTCTATATCGTCAATTTCATAACGTTCCGAATAGCTGTTATATAACAAATAGCCTGTTGTCATTCTGATACCTCCTGTTTTTTCTTTTCAACAAATGTCATTTCTCCTGTTTCTTCGTTCACTTCAACATCTGAATACTCCAAAAGAATTGCATCAGCTTGTTTTTTATGCCTACGAGAACGAATAAACGCATTGAAATACATTGTCGATTGTGTTGTAATAATTCTATACCAATCCTTATGCTCATAGCGAACCATAACCGCCAAATCGCACATTTCGGTTATATCGTGGGTTTCTATGTACTCCTCAATTTCAATCATTCTGTCGAGGGTTTCGGACATAGACATTTTGAACAGTTCGGAAACGTCAACGCCATTGTGTCCGATAATGTCTTTTATATCATACTGCACTTTTTCAGGGTTATCGAGATGTGCAAAATAGCGAATTAAAGCACTCTTATCCTGCACGGGTTGCGGGTCAGCCACACCGACAATAGAGCCTGTTTCACTTTCACCGAACAAGTCTTTCAGATATTCGATAAACTGTTCTTTGGTTTTAACTGATTGAAACATAAACATGGTGTGGTGATGTGCCTTTTTGGGTTTGCCGTCTGCATTCAAATCTTTGTCATGCAGAGGACTTTCCACCCATTTAACGTGGGTTTCATCAAGCATTGTTTTCCAATTTTCGGGCAAATCTTCGGGATAAAATATCGCTGTATAATTTCTTGTGCGTGTGCCAGCCCTTTTTTTATCATACTGCTTTTTTCTGTCGTCATTTGACTTTTCTTTTGCCATGTGTTAAAATACCTCCAATAGAACCTTTTTTTCAGTTTTGGAGTGTAATTGATGTTTACCAGACCGCAATTACACCCCCTTTTTTTTTCAAAAGCCATCTTTTTTCTGTAACATTTCGGACATAAAGCTATCTTTTTTCTGCAACATTTCGGTCATAATTCTTTGCGAATTTTCCAAATTAAACACCGCTTGACCAATCCAAACACCACAGAGCGAAGAACGAGAGACCCCCATTTTTTTGGCATACTCGTCTATTTTCTGCACCAATTCCTCTGACAAGTTTACTTGAACTTTCATTTTTTTCACCTCGCTTTCATTTAATAGATTATGTCAATTATACATCTTGTAGATGTAAAAGTCAATACCATTTTTCAAAAAATGTCGGAACACACTTTTTGTGTAGCGTTTTTCTGTTCCGACACTTTTATAGCCCTCAAAACCGCTTGCGGAGCAGGAAAATTAAAAATGAAAAAAATGTCGGAACACGGAACACATAGGGGGGGTGTCGTAGTCCCCCCCTATGTGATTTTTTTCATTTTTTCCCTGTACCGCTTTTTTGTCTATCCGCTTGTATTTTTTCGTGTGTCGGTTGTGCCTGTCGCACTCGTGGGGCTGGTGTGGGTCCCCTCCGTAAAAACGGAGCCTCCCCACACCGCCCAACACGAGGGGAGCAGGCAAAGCCGATAGAAAAGAAAAAGGCGGAGCAGGGAAAAAACAAAAAGCAGGGCAACAAGCAAATTATTTTAGGTGCAACCCTCAAAGCCTATGAATTATAACAGATTTTTTTTAGCCGTCAAGGGTCGGGAAAATTTTTTTGCCGACCTCACAACAGCTTGCTTATAACTTCCAACTTCATTCTCCGCAACTACTACGGCAAAAAATTTTTCCCTAAACCGCAGGCGGTTTCCCCTTGACTGCTAAAAAAAACCTGTTGTATGTATTTTTGGCTTTGGGGGTTGCACTGAAAATAATTTTATGGGGGTTCGCTAAAAATAATCTGTCATGCCGTTATTCTGTCCTAACAGCAAGGCACATTCTAAAATCGTCTGTAATGCCCCTCAGAGCCACGAGAACGCACGGAACGGCACAAGGGAATATAATTATACCCTTAACGCATAAAAGCCCGTAAAACGCAAAATTTGAGGGGGTATCATTTTTTAGGCTATTTTTTCATGTGTTACAAGCGTGTTACAGCGTGTTATAACACGAACACACACGAATAACGGCACAAGCACCAATATGTCAATGATATTATACTACTTCTGCAACAGACATTTTCAGTATATCCCAATAATGACAGAAAGACCGCTGTGCCAAACATGGTATTATTAAAATCGGCTGTTGTCGAAGTAGTAACTCAATACTCTTTTTGACATTCCGCTACACT
>ONIF01000190.1 GCA_900317795.1 uncultured Eubacteriales bacterium
AACAGGAAACAAGTGAAGGTTGCTTGTCATGTCCGGGTGAGTTCGGCATTACAAAACGCCCCATGTATGTGACGGCGGTTGCACAGAACAGGCATGGTGACCAGTTTACAATAAATGCAGAGGGATTTCTTGCAAAAGCAATATGTCACGAATATGACCACCTTGAAGGTATTCTTTTCAAAGAGCACGTGATAAGAATGTTGGAACCTGATGAAATAAAGTGAGTGATTGTATGAAGATAGTATTTATGGGAACACCTGATTTTTCGGTGCCGTGTCTGAAAGCACTTATCAATGACGGAAATGAGATTTTGGGAGTATTTACCCAGACGGACAAGCCCCGTGGCAGGCGTGGAAATCAGTTAGTGCCGTCACCCGTGAAAGTGTGTGCATTGGAGAACAATATAAAAGTGTATCAGCCGAAAACCCTGAAAGACGGAGAGGCTTTTGAGATAATAAAAGAGCTTGCCCCCGAAATGATAGCGGTAGTGGCTTACGGAAAGATTTTGCCGAAAGAGATATTGGACTATCCGAAATATGGGTGTGTCAATATTCATGCGTCGCTTTTGCCCGAATACAGGGGGGCTGCACCGATACAGCAGGTCATTCTTGACGGCAGGACAAAAACGGGTGTAACGGCAATGTTAATGGACATTGGACTTGATACGGGCGATATGCTGATGAAAAGTGAAACGGACATAGGCGAAAATGAAACGATAGACGAACTGCATGACAAGCTTTCGGAAATGGGTGCGGAATTGCTTGTAAAAGTGGTGCATGATGCCGAAAAGGGCTTGTTAAAGCCCGAAAAGCAAGATGATACAAAATCATCTTATGTGGGAATGCTCACGAAAGAGATGATGAAGATTGATTTCACGAAGTCTGCAAGAGAGGTGCATAATCTTGTAAGAGCGTTGACGGGAACGGCATTTCTTGGCGAAAAGCGTGTAAAGATATATAAAACGCTTGTCAGAGATGACAGGGGAGAGGCAGGAAAAATATTGTCACTTTCACCGTTTGTGGTTGCGTGCGGAGAGGGTGCGGTTGAGATAGCAGAGATACAGCCCGAGGGCAAAAAAAGAATGTTGGCAAAGGATTTTGCAAACGGATTGAAGAATATGGAGATAAAGGAATTGAAATTTTCGTAAACGGGAGCGTAACTATGGAATCATCAAGACAAACAGCTTTTTCGGCTCTTATGCGTGTAGAGAAAGACAGCTCTTACTCGAATATCACGCTTGATTCGGTACTTTCAAAAAGCAATTTGTCACAGCGTGACAAGAATTTTGTATCGGGAATATTTTACGGTGTAATAGAAAAGCGTTTATTTTTGGATTATAATATATCGGTTTATTCGGACAGACCGTTGAATGAACTTGATGTGAAAATAGCAGTTATTTTGAGAATGGGACTTTACCAGATATTTTTCATGGATAAAGTGTAAAGCTGTGCCATGAAAACAGGCTTTCAAGTGCATCGGGGTTTGTCAATGGGATATTAAGGGCAGCGTCAGAGGGGGAAGCCAAACTTCCCAACCCCAAAAAAAGCAAGAGTAAATTTTATTCTGTCATGTATTCATGCCCCGAAAGCATAGTAAGAATGTGGCGGCACAGTTACGGTGATGAAATGGCAAAAGAGATATTGATGTCACTGGAAGGCAGACCGCCCATGAATGCAAGGGTAAATACGTTGAAAACAAGTGCGGAGAGCCTTAAAAAGTCATTTGAGGAGTCGGGGATAACTGCGGAATACAGCGACTGCACGGAAAACTGTTTAAAGCTTTTCAACACGGGTTCGATAGAAAGTCTTGTGCAGTATCGGGAGGGGCTGTTTCACATACAGGATACGGCATCACAGTTGTGCTGTAAAATGCTTGAAGCGGAGGAAAATCAGATAATTTTAGATGTGTGTTCCGCACCCGGAGGAAAAAGCTTTACATTGGCGGAAATGATGAATAACAAGGGAAAAATCATTTCATGTGATTTGTATGAAGCGAGAACGGGACTTGTTGAAAAAGGTGCAAAAAGGCTTGGAATAGATATTATAAAGACAAAGACGGGAAATTCTGCCGAAATGGAGTTTCCGATGGCTGACAGGGTATTGTGTGATGTGCCGTGTTCGGGGTTGGGAATTATCAGAAGAAAGCCCGAATTGAGATATAAAGAGGATTTGGGGCTTGATGAATTGCCCGATGTGCAGTATGAGATATTGTGCAACAGTGCGAAATTTGTAAAAGCAGGGGGAATTTTGATATATTCTACCTGCACGCTCAATCCTTGGGAGAATAATGAAAATGCAAGAAAGTTTTTGGAAGAACATGAAGATTTTGAAGCGTATGCTTTGAAGATACCCGAAAATATCAAGAGGGGGATTGAGGAAAACGAAAACGAATTGACGTTGTTTCCTCAGATAAACGATACAGACGGATTTTTCATAAGTGCATTCAGAAAGAAGTGAAGATATGCCCGCAGATATAAAGTCAATGTATGAAGATGAACTCAAAGAGGAGTTTGCAAAAATGGGCGAGCCTGCATACAGGGCAGGACAGGTATATAAATGGCTGCATGAGGGTGTAAAATCATTTGATGAAATGACCAATATTTCAAAAAAATTGCGTGAAAGACTTATGGAAAACTACTATATATCGAATGCAGCTATTGAAAAAAAATTGATTTCGGCTTATGATGATACAAAGAAGTATTTGTTTTCGTTCGGTGACGGAGAAATGGTGGAATCTGTGCTGATGAAGTATCATCACGGATATACAAGCTGTATTTCAACGCAGGTCGGCTGTAAAATGGGCTGTACATTCTGTGCAACGGGAAAAAGCGGATTTTCAAGAAATCTGACGGCTTCCGAAATGCTGGCACAATTACAAGCCGAACAGCAGGATAATCATATAAGAATATCAAACATAGTTCTCATGGGCATGGGAGAACCGCTGGACAATTTTGAAAATGTGATAAGATTTTTAAAGCTTGTCAGCAGCGAAAACGGCATGAATATAGGCATGAGGCATATCTCTCTTTCAACATGCGGGATAGTGCCGAAAATATATGAATTGGCGGATATGAAATTGCAGTTGACCTTATCCGTATCACTTCATGCACCGAATGACCAAATAAGAAGCCGAACCATGCCCGTGAACAGAAAATATAACATAGATGAATTGCTGAAAGCGTGTCAATACTATGTTCGGCAGACGAACAGAAGAATATCATTTGAATATGCAATGATAGACGGAGTAAATGACAGCGTGGCAAATGCCGAAGAACTTGCCAAAAGATTAAAAGGTATTTTAAGTCATGTCAATCTGATACCCGTGAATGCCGTGAAAGGCACGGGGTATGAGAAAAGCAAAAAGGAAAGTATCAAAAGATTTATTGCAGTACTCGAAAGGGCAGGCATTACTGCAACAGTCCGCAGAACTCTCGGAAGTGACATCAATGCATCATGCGGACAATTACGCCGTTCGGTATCTGACGGCAGGATAAAGGAGGGATAGAATTTGAACGTGTATTCCAAAACGGATATAGGGCTTATGAGAAGCTCCAATCAGGATTACTGCAAAACGGGGGAATTGTCAGACGGTTCTGTATGGGCGGTTGTATGTGACGGAATGGGCGGTGCAAACGGCGGTTCTACTGCAAGCCGTATTGCAGCGGAAACTATTGCAGAACAGCTCAAAGAGTTGTATAATATAGAAAAGTACCGTGATGATATGGAAAAGCTTATCAAAACGGCTATTGCGATAGCCAATCAGCGTGTATATGATATGTCTTTGAAAGTGTATTCCCTCAGCGGAATGGGTACAACTGTTGTAGCGGCAGTTGTGAAAGAGGAAGTTGTGCATATAGTCCATGCAGGCGACAGCAGGGCTTATATTTATGAAAACGGCTCTCTGACACAGATAACAAAAGACCATTCAATGGTGCAGGAACTTGTTGACATTGGACAGATAACCCCCGAAGAAGCCCGCAATCACCCGAATAAAAATATCATTACAAGGGCATTGGGTACAAGGGAAAATCTGAAAACAGATTATAACGGTGTGAAGTTTGATAAGGACAGTGTATTGCTGATATGTACAGACGGATTGTCAAATTATCTTACAGATGAAGATATTGCCGAGTTTATAAACAAAAGCAGGGGAGATGAGCTTGTCAGCAGGCTTGTCGAACAGGCAAAAATAATGGGCGGAAGTGATAATATCACAGTAGCCGTGATAGAAAGCTGAAAAATGGAAAGGGGCTTTAATGAATATGGATAAATACATAGGCAGAAGGCTTGACAGCCGATATGAAATACAGGAACTTATCGGCATGGGCGGAATGGCAATGGTCTATAAGGCTTATGACAGCATTGATGACAAGACCGTTGCAATCAAAATTTTGAAAGACGAATTTCTTGGGAATGAGGAGTTTTTGAGAAGATTTAAAAATGAATCAAAGGCAATAGCCGTACTTTCTCACCCGAATATCGTAAAAGTGTATGATGTCAGCTTTGGCGACAGAATACAATATATTGTCATGGAGTATATAGACGGCATTACTCTCAAAGAATATATCGGACAGCAGAAAATTATTCCATGGAAAGAGGCTGTACACTTTACCGTACAGATTTTGAAGGCTCTCCAGCACGCACATGAAAAAGGCATTGTCCACAGGGATATAAAACCTCAGAATATCATGCTTTTGCAGGACGGTACTATTAAAGTAACGGACTTTGGCATTGCAAGGATTTCAAACAATGAAACCCGCACTATGACAAGCAAAACAATCGGTTCTGTGCATTATATCGCTCCCGAACAGGCAAGAGGCGGTGCAACAGACGGCAAGGCGGATATATATTCCGTCGGTGTAATGCTTTATGAAATGCTGACAGGACAGCTCCCTTTTGAAGCGGATAATGCGGTATCGGTTGCAATCATGCAGATGCAGAATGAGCCCAAGCCTTTAAGAGAGTTGAATGACAAAATTCCCGAGGGCATTGAGCAGATTACTTTAAGGGCAATGAGAAAAGAGCCGAAACAGAGATTTGCAACGGCAAAGGAAATGCTTGACGCAATCGAAACTTTCAGACGTGACCCGTCAATCAAATTCCGTTACACATACAGCGTTGACCAAGCTCCCACAAGGGAAGTGGAATCTATCAATCAAGTAAAGCTTGTATCATCGGCAGAAAGTGCCTATGAAGTAGATTACCTCCCCGAAGATGACGAGAT
The DNA here is from genome assembly GCA_900317795.1 of uncultured Eubacteriales bacterium. Lineage (GTDB taxonomy): Bacteria > Bacillota > Clostridia > Oscillospirales > Acutalibacteraceae > UBA1213. The sequence goes on from ONIF01000190.1 coordinate 5,224, forward strand.
AGCCAATGCACGTTCCAAAAGAGCCGTTACCCTTATCACGCTTTCCATTACATTACTTGTACTTGTCATGTTAATAGTGTTTGTCATCAACCTTGTGCAGACCATGACAAAAGTAACAGATGTAAAGAGTGTTGAAGTGCCTAACTTGATAGGGGAGATATATGATGAGGTAGTACAGAATAAAGAATATAAGTTCAAGTATGATATTACCGCAAAGTATGACGCAACAAAGCCTGTCAATATCATTCTTGCTCAGGATCCCGTGGCAGGCTCAAAGCAGATAAAAGAAAATGCAACCATTAAGCTTACCATCAACAGCAAGAGTACAAAAGCAGAAGTGCCGAAAGTAAGAAATTACCTTGAAAATGAGGCAATAGAGAAGCTTTCCGCAAAATATTTCACTTATGAAGTAAAGCGTGTCAACAGTACCGATGTAAGCAAGGGCTATGTCATAGAATGCTCACCGCAGGAGGGCACGGAACAGGCGATAGGTACGGTAATCACTCTTATTGTCAGTGAGGGCAAGGCACCCGAACAGATAACCGTTCCCGATGTTGTGGGAAAGAGTTATGAAAGTGCCAAATCCGAGCTTGAAAATGCAGGCTTTAAGATGCAGGTATCTACTCAGAATGAGCCTGCTATCTTCGTTACAGAGAAAGCCGTCGGTGGCTTCTCTATGCTGGAAGAGTTATAACTGATGAATTGTTTTTCATACGAGATTTGTTTTAGTAGATTAGTTTTTAAGTAGTTTGTTTGGTACAGCGGTATCTCAGAAAATCAAAGGTAATTCATGGTATTAGATTTAAGGTTG
>ONIF01000238.1 GCA_900317795.1 uncultured Eubacteriales bacterium
GAAAATTTCAAGCGTTATGAGGACGGCTTGCTTGATGCGGAAGTGCTTGAATTGAGAGAAAATGCCGGTGCAGTGGAAATGTTTGCGAGAAACAACAGTGTTTGAAATATAGGATTTTATAAAACTGCATGATAAAAGCCACTTGTCAAATAATGGCAAGTGGTTTTTTGATATGTTGATTTGCAGTTTCACGAATACTGCGTACATTTTTTATAATCTATGCAACTGTATAATTTAGCCTGTATTGCCCGTTGCCTGTCTGAATGTAGGTGTCTTTGTGTTCGTACGAGGTTGCCCTGATACGCTCTTTATAGTGTGAATTTGCCTTTGCTTTCGGGTGATTTTCAAGCATTGGATAAAGCTGTAAAAGTTCTCATATTAACCGTAACCACAACTGACAACTTTCCATTGATTAAGAGATGTATCATAATCTACCCACCAAGTAAAGCCTTTTTGCTCATGAGAGCCATTGGAAAACCCCGGTTCATACAAATAATAAAAATCGCTTGAAAAAACAATCGCATTGGGATAATATTCATGCCGTTTTTTATCAATTGTATAACTTTCATCATAGCTTAATCTGAACATAACTGCACCACCGAAATTATTTTTAAAATAATCTTGAACAGCCTTAGCAGCTTCTTCCACCTCATCTTTACCGGGATGAGAATAATTTTTTAAATTAGCAGAATTATTATAAGTGCTTGAAATACCGGGTTCATACTGCATGAACCATGTATTTCCTTTTACACGAAATGAGTAGATATAAACCACTGCCAGAATGATTGTTACGACTGTAAATGACAGTAAGATATATCTCTTTCGTTTCTTTTTTCTTTCCTTATTTGCTATATTGTTCCACATCTTTTCTTTTTTATAGTCGGTTGTTTCTTTGCTGTCTGAGAAATCGGCAATGGTATCTAACAGACCTTTGCATTTTTCACAGCTCTGACAATGCTCATAAATAAATTCTTTTGTTTCTTCACTGACAAGTCCCTCTGCATAGAGCGGAATAAGGTCCTTCACTACACTGCAATCATTTTTCATTTGTATCACCTAATCTTTCTATAATTTTAAGTCTTGCTCTGTGGTATGTCACTCTTGCCCATGTTTCTGTTTTTTCAAAAATACAGGCTATGTCTTTATAGCCCAATTCGGCAAAAACTTTCAGCACAAAAACTTCTTTATACGGTTCCTCCAAATCGTGCAGTAATTTATGTATGGTAATTGCCATTGTCTTGTCCTGAACAATATCCTCAATTCTTTCAGTATCCGCAATATCAGAACATTCTTCTATCGAGTCTGTTTTTTTATGTTTGCGAAGATATTGCAGGTATTCATTTTTGGCAATCTGACATAACCATGTGGATATTTTGCTGTTTCCTTTAAAAGTCGATATTTTCTCAAAAGCTTTCAAAAACGTGTCGGAAGTCAAATCTTCCGATATGCTTTCATTCTTTGAAAGGGATAATAAATATCCATACACTATTTTATAATTTTCTTCATAAAGTTCTTCAAAAAGCACCTTATCACCTCCGCAATAATATGATACATGAAAACGAGAAATGTTACAAATATTTTTACATTATTTTTTCTTTAAAAATAAAACAGAGAGCAAAGCATTTTTTCGCTTTCTCTCTGTTTTTGTTTTATTTAAAATCATACTTCTCTTTTGGATTTAGGATTATAAAGAATACGAATATAATCTGTATCTCTTGTGTCCATATCACCAAGATAACACCTCTCATGTTCGGGGACATTTTCATAAGCCTTGCGAAGAATTTCTCTGTTTTCTTTACAAGGTAATTCAAGATAATTGTGATATGCTTCGATACATATATCATGTGCTGTAGGTTCATTGGCAAGTTTTTTCATTCTTTCTTCCAATTCTTTCAGCTTTTCTTCTGTGCTGACTATACCGGTACTGAAAGCTGATAATTTTACTTTTCCGAGATGTTCTATTTCAATCCATATATTCTCATCAACTGTCGTACTCAAAATACCTTTTTGAAACATCTCCTCTACTTGTGCAAATGTAAATTCCCTATTAGGAATTGCTCCTATACGAAAACTTTTATCGGCATAAACTGCAAGAAAAGTAATACAGCTTTTTCCCTTTTGATTGTAAAAGATAAAATTACTTTCTCCATCAGTAAAAGAATATCCGAATTTATGGGCAAGCTTGCAGTCAATCGGATTATCCGAAAATTTAACCCTCGCCTTATCCCATTTTTCTTTTATTCTCGGAGTTTCCGTATAAATATTTTTCATTTCGGGATTCAGCGTTTTTACTATCTCCAAAATATGCTTATAATAACTTTCTTCATTATACTTCCATTCTGCCTGTTCAATTTTAAATCGACCTAATTGGAATACAGAAAGTACACTTCCTTTCGGCACTTCACAAATAACCCGTTGCATTGAAATGGATTCCTTGAATTTTGCAAAATCATTTCTTTCCCAACAGTTTATTGTACCATCTTCATAAACACCGAACTTTGTAAGAAAATATTCACCATTTTTAATAATTCCCGGTATGCTTTCTCCCTCAACAACTTTTTTGACATAAACTTTCATTTTACTATACTCCTTAAACAAAATTCTTTGAAAACAGAACGTAAACTGCTATCCAACCTGTTATCACAAAAACGCTTGATATATTCGGGAATTTTTCCGTAATAAGCCTCTGCAATACCGCCTGCTATGCAAGCCATTGTATCGGCATCACCGCCAAGAGAAACTGCATTTCTCACCGCACTTTCATAGTCATCTGACTGTAAAAAAGCAATTATTGCAGGCGGTACACTATATTTTGTACGGCTGTCAAAAACAAAATTTTTCCTTATTTCATCAATCGCAGTATCCAAAGCAAATCCAAACTTTTTTTCACAAAAGCTTTGTATCTTCTTTTTACTTTTTTTATCCAAAGCCATTCTTACAGAAACTGCAACTGCTTCTGCTCCTTGTATCGCTTCCAAACTATTGTGAGTGTAAATACAGCTTGCTCTTACTTGACGGCATATCTGTTTTATATCGCTGTATGCATAGCCTATCGGAACAACTCTCATTGCCGCACCATTTCCATAGCTTTTTTGACGAAACATTTCACTACTTTTCGCCCAACGAGTGAACATCTCTCCAAAACCTGCATTTTTATACCTTGAATAGTAAGATTTGTACTGCACAGCATATTCCGTTCCACGCTTATTTATATCAAAAAATGAAATATTTGAATTATTTTCAATAATAGCTTTGCATACCGCCGCAGTCAATACACTATCATCTGTAAAAGAACATTCCCTCATCAGTTTAAAGTTATAATCTTTTGTATAGTGCAATTCATAATATGAACCTATAATATCTCCGTAAACTGCACCAAACATTATAATATCTCCATTTCAAATCATATTCTTGTCTGCAATTATAGCATATTCCATGTGAAGATTGCAATAAGAAGCAGCTTAATACCCTACAAAACTCTGAAATATAGTGCCGCTGTTTCAGAAAACCAACAATGGCTTGACAGTACCCAAAATGCAGCTAATGAAATGATGAACTTAATTCACAAAATGCTTACTCTTTCCTCTCTTGAATCGGCAGAGAAAATTGTTGAAAGGCAGGCTGTCAGTTTATCTTCTGTTGCAGAAAAATGTGTATTGCAGATGGAGTCTGTTGCGTATGAACGGGGTATCACC
>ONIF01000357.1 GCA_900317795.1 uncultured Eubacteriales bacterium
CTTTAATTTGCTTGATTGCACCTTTGGCGGTTTGATTCCATTTGAGTTCTACTATCATTGCGGGAAGAGATGTATCACGCTTCGGAAGAAAGACAACATCTGCAATGCCGTGTCCTGTTGGCAACTCCTCAACCTTTAGATAGTAGTCAATACAGACGATATACGCAAACTTGATAACATATCGGAGTGCCTGCTCATTATTGTAGAACATAGGGGCATAGTTTGTGTTACGCACTCGAACGATAGCATTGACTACTTCGGTTTCATTTCCGTTCAATGTATCCTGCAGCAGTTTTTCGGAATCCGATATCAGCTTTGCTAATTTCGTATGCCCTGCATTTTGCAAAAGTCCATCAAATTCAAGACGGACTTCTTCATTCGGAATCCTTACACGTTTTTCCTTGCTGTCATAAGCAAGATAACCAAGATGAATCAGAAGTGTCAGCACATCATCTTTTGATTTAAATGTCTGAAAATCATTCTGAAAATTTGTAATATTAACTTTCAGATGTTCCCCTGCAATCAGCTTAAGAATATCCGATTGAAGATTTTCAAAATTCATGTTAATATAAGTTACAAGATTTTCTGCAACGGATGTTTGTTTCCAATATGATTCATATTCCCCCATATTCAGTGCCATCATAACTGAATATGGATTATATATTGATTCAGCCTTAGCAAAGGAGTACCCGTCATACCATCTCTTCGCCTCATCAAAATCCATATCATAGTCACTGCAGAGTTTTTTCACTTCATCTTCTGTAAAACCAAAATATTTTGCAAACATATAGGGTTTTGTAGCGGTAAACTCTTTAAAATCCGATACTGCCGATTGCCCCTTATCCTTTTTGATTGGCAAAATACCTGTCATATAAGCTGCGGCAAATATCTTCGATGTTGTATTACTGCTTTTGAAAAGCATCCTTAAAAACAACAGATATTCTTTAGTAATCTGAGGAGTTTCCCTGATTGGAGCATCCCATTCGTCAATTATCATGATAAATTTTGGATTTCCCGATTCTACAGTGTTTATCAAAGTCTGATCAAAGGTTGAGCCTCTCTTTATTTTCGGGTACTCTGCAAGTAATTCTTCAGTAACGCTTTCTTGAATAAAATCAATCAGCAATTCCGGCTTTACTTTTCCAAGCAAGTTGGTCATATCCAAATAAATGACATTAAATTTATTGATACAATCTTCATAATGCTCTGTTTTAGCGACTTCCTTATCATCAAATAAGCTATGAGAATTACAGGTGTGGTCATAATAAGCACACAGCATTTGTGCTGCATAAGATTTGCCGAAACGGCGGGGACGGCTTATACAAATTAGTTTTTGGGGCTTGTTAATTTTCCTGTTAATCAAGTCAATCATACCGGTTTTGTCTACATAGTCATCACTCACTATCTCCGCAAATCCACTATTGCCGGGATTAAGATATATGCCCATAAAATCTGCTCCTTTCTTTTCACTCTATTTCAATGATACCATAAAGTATGCTGAAATTCAACGGATAGCGGAAAATAAAAAAGGCGGGAATCAGACTCTCTGCATGAAAGTTTGATTCCCGTTGTTCAGTCTATTTTCTTTTAATTTCCACCTGTGTACCCGACTTAAATTCAACAATCAGCCTGTTCTCATAAACGGTTATGCTTTCAATCAGCAGTCTTGTGAGGTTCTCGTCATATTCTTCCAGTTCTTCGCTGTGGCTTTTCAAAAAATCTCTCACACATTCAATTCTCTGCTTTCTTACTTCAAGAATTCATATTCAAACAATACTGGAACAATTTCCGAGTTGTAATAATCTTTGACAAGTGTTTTCAAACCTGCAAGAGCGGTATGCAATTCCACATGATCCCAAATCTTGTCACCTGTTGTTTCGTCAATGTGCGAGGTATCCAGTTCGGCAAATATCTGATAAACACCATATGTCAAAGCCGGATTATAATTTTTTGCTTTCTTTGCCCATTGCAGGACTGTTTCCCATTGCTTCAAAATATCCTGTTCTTTCTTTCCTACTGCAAGCCCCTTTATATCACGCAAGGCGATTGTTTCCCCGTTTGTACCGTCAAGGCAAAGTTCATTGCGATAAAAACGTCCGTCACTCCCTGTAAATGTACGCATATGGTTTTGCATTTCTGTGCAGGTAAAAAGCAGGCATTTAAGGAGAAATTGTGTAAGTTTACCGTTGGCAATGTCGGTGTTATATCTGCCTGCACCGTCCGCCGATTTCATTATCCTGGCACGTTCTGTCCATGCCCTGTTATATGTGATATAACGTGAAGCACAGAACATAGGAAGTTTTTCGAGGTAGTTATCTTTATGCAGGAAAAAGCCGTTGCCATCATACCGAGCAGCAACTAAAAGGCTTGAATCCAAATCGGGATTATCAAAGCCCGAACTATGAGCGACCATATATCCCATAATATCTGTCGATGTTGCAGGTTTGTTCCGTTGTTTTCCACCTACTTTTTCAATACCGTTTAACCCAGCAAGAA
>ONIF01000269.1 GCA_900317795.1 uncultured Eubacteriales bacterium
AAAGAAAGTCCGTTATGGAACTGCAAGTGTTCGGGGACAGGTACAATTTTACCGAAATCAAAGTAAGCATATCCGTCCGAGTTTTCCGTCAGATAGGTTTTTGCCTGTTCTTTTGAAATCCCCTCGATTTTACATCTGAACCATCTTGACATATTAAAAATTCCTTTCTGACATTTTTTCAGACTTCCGCCTCAACCGAAACAGGCTCGTTAATGTAAAGCCTTTTTTCTTTCAGATACTGTATCAGTTCCGTATAAGCCGGATCAATAGCTGTTACAAAATCGCCCCATGACTGCCTTTGGATTTCTTCATCAGTCAGCCTTACAGCGTTTTCGCAAATGCTGTCCACCATTTCAAGGGCTGCTATAAATGTATTGAATTTCAGCGTTCCTCTGAAAAGGCGGATTTCAACGGTATCCGAGGGAGCAATGTTGACGCAGGTATATCTTTCATAGCGTTTCTTTTTGGCATCATCAAGAATGTCGGCAGGCTGTGCCTGATAACCTCTCCTTGTCGCCCATTTTGCAAGCTGTTTGGCGGTTCTTCTTGAAAACTTCACCATCTCATTCCAGTGGCTTTCAAAGAAAAACAGGATACGTCCGATAACTTCATCCTGCTTTTCGGGAGTTCCGCCAAGTTCAGCCCTGCCGATATGTATATGAAGTCCGCAGGTTTCAGCATAGTGGGAACTGTAATCGAGTTCAATAGCCTCCTGTAAAATATCATTCCACGGAAATCTGCTTCTATGGAAATTGATCGAACAGGGGTGGCTGACAAGTTCCATTCCGTCACCGAGAGAACCGTCTGTTTTTGCATACATGAGAGTTTCACAACTGTTTGCTGTTTCTAAAATCTCTTTTGCATTATCGTCATCTTGACCGCCATCATCAATTTCAAGCTCCACACCGTAATAGCGTACGGAATTTTCATTGCTGCTTTTGTAAAATATCGGTTTAGGTTTGTAACCGTAATGCTTTATTTTATAGCTGTCTTGAACTTCATCATAACATTGACTACAATATGGATAATCATCATTTATCCAGGAAACATCATCATCGTGAATAAGGCATTCACATTCTTCACAACGGTAATAATGATTATCATAGCAATATTCGCAAATTTCGATATCTTCATCACTTACTCTGTTTCTGTTAAAGGTACGATCTCCGCAGCAATCACATTCAAAAGTTTCTTCATCATAACAGCTATCGCAAACATATTCATCTTCCACCACATTTGCATTATCTATATCAATTTCATTGCCACAGCAATAACAAGTAACCATTTCACACATTTTCAAAATCCTTCCTTTCAACTGCATTCATCAACAAAAGCATATTCTCCAAGATACATACGGGCTTCTTCAAGACATTCCTGAACAAATTCCGCATCATATATCATGATTGAAATTTCGTCTTCGTCATAGCCTAACTCAAAAAGCATATCGACTTCTTCTCTGCTTACGCCCCACATTTCGGCAGCCTGATAAAGCTGTTCATAGAGGTCATAATCATAGTTCCCGAAAGAGTATCTCGAATAATCTCTGTAACCCTTTTGAAAATCAAAGTGGCTTTTTTCAATCATGCCGTTTGAATCAATACGGAAAATATCACCGTCTTCAACTTCAATTTGGGTAAAAGGCTCATTTTCGAGAAAACTTCCTTTCAGCACTTCTTTCATAATGCTGCCCGTCGATGTATAAAGATACAGTCCCAGCCTTTCAAAATGCAGAAGACATATCGGATTGCCGCCCTTTGCTATGTACAGGCTGTTGTCATCACCTAAAATCGTAAACAGAAACAGTTCCTCCAATGTTTCGCACATCTGTGCAACCGTTGAAAAATTCAGACTTCCGTATTTTTCAATAAGCTGAACGGCTACATAAGTATCTGTTTCAATTTTCGTTTCGGGGAGTTTTTCAGCCATCTTGACATAGCTGTAATTATACAGAATCCCGTTATGGCACAATGCAAAATGTCCGTCTGCCGTTTTGCCTTCAAAAGGGTGATTATTGCAGTTGAATTCTGCATTTCCGTGAGTAGTCATTCTGTTGTGTCCCGTCAAAATTTTGGTATCGGGCGGAAAATAGAAATCGTTGTCGTGAGCAGGTCCGGGCTTTTTGTATATCACAATTTCGCCGTTCCTGACATAAGCGATTCCTGAAGCATCGGTTCCTCTTTCTTCAGAACGAACAGAAAGAGATTTCACCAGTTGTTTCAGTTTATCGCCGCTTACCAGATTTTTATAATTGACAAAGCCGTATATTGCACACATTCAGATTTCCTCCTCAACGCTGACAGGCTCGTTTATATAGAGCTGCCTTTCTTTCAGATACTGTATCAGTTCCGCATATTCGGGATTGATATTCTCCGCAAAATCGTTCCAAGACTGCATATGTATTTCTTCATCAGTCAGATTGACAGCGTTTTCACAGATACTGTCCACCATTTCGAGAGTTGCCATGAAAGTATTCAGCTTCAAAGTTCCTCTGAAAATGCGTATCTCAACGGTATTTTGAGGAGCAATATTGACACATCTGTATCTGATTTTTCCCTTGTCCTTTGCATCGTTAAGAATTTCTTTCGGCTTGTCCTTGTAACCGTACCTTGAAGCCCATTTTGCAAGCTGACTTTCCGTTCTCCTCGAAAACTTCACCATTTCATTCCAGTGGCTTTCAAAGAAAAACATAATACGGCTGATAACTTCTTCCTGCTGTTCAACAGTGTCACCGAGTTCAGCTCTGCCGATATGCACATGAAGTCCGCAGGTTTTTGTGTTGTGAGAAACGTAATGACAATCTCTCGCACACTGAAAAATTTTATCCCAATAAAACAACTCTCTGTGATATTTTATCGAACACGGCTGACTGACCAGCTCCATACCATCATTGAGAGAACCGTCTGATTTGATATAAAGGTCGTTTTCTTTGTAGGCACTTCCGTTTGCCACGCAAAGTATATTTTCCGCATTGTCATCATTCTTTCCGCCGTTGTCAATTTCAAGTTCCACACCGTAATAACGAACCGTCTTGTAATCCTCTGAGGAACATTTTTTGAATTTAGGACAGGGCTTGTAAGAATAATCGTGAATGAATGTAAATTCGTCCTCGCACGGAAAGCAGCCCTCACAGTAAGGATCATCATTGTACCAGTGAGTATTGTCCGAATGTATCAGGCGGTTGCAGTCCGTACAGCGATTGTAT
>ONIF01000294.1 GCA_900317795.1 uncultured Eubacteriales bacterium
GGAATTGTTGTCATCATCTTCACGAGAAAACCCAAATTCGTTCTATACAGCATTTGGTGCAATATCATTACAAATCCGCTTTTAAACTTTATCGGCATACTTCTTTATAACAATTTCGGCATTGTGATATACTGGTGTTGGGCATTTGTCGGGGAAATCATGGTGCTTTTCTCGGAAATGTGGCTCTACGGCTTTTTTGACAATCACTCGCTTTCCAAAAAATATTATTTTTTCCTGTCGCTCACCGCAAACGGCATATCCGTTTTACTCGGCTTTATCATACTTTAATTTTCAAAAATCTATTGACTTTCTGCCGAAATGAATTTACAATTTAATAAAAAGATTATCCGTGAAAGGAGATGAAATTTATGTGGACACTGCTCGACCTCATGCCCGTTGACCCCAGACAGTATGGCTCCTGCGAATTCTTCTCAACTGAATTTCTCGTAGGATTTGCAGTCGCAGTTGTGGCTGTATCCGTTGCTGCATTCATCATCACAAAGAAAAGCAAAAAGTCTGACAAAACCCAAGAAACTTCACTTGATACCGAAAACTGAATTTTAATAAAATCATTGTCGTGTAAAAATTTCACGGCAGTGATTTTTTATATTTGTATTGACTTTTCGGAAAAATCAATTTACAATCTAAACAGAGTAATTTCTGAAAGGAAGTTTTATATGACATTTGAGGAAGCAATGCGTGAGCGTCACACGGTAAGAAAATTTACCGATAAGGAAATACCAAAAGACATAAAAAGCAAACTCAACACCCGTGTTTTTGCAAATAACGAAAAATACAGTGTTTCTATCAGATTTATGATAGACGATACAAATGCCTTTGGTTTTCTTACAAAGGCATTTCTCACAAAAGGCGTGAAAAATTATTTTATCCTGTCGGGCGGAAATATTTTTACAACTGATGAAAAGCTTGGCTACTGCGGAACGGATTTAATGCTTTATGCACAGACGCTCGGACTGAATACATGGTGGGTTGGCGGCACTTACAACAGAAGATACATAAACCGTAATGCCACAGGCGATAAAGTGCTTGGACTGATAGCCGTCGGCTACGGTGAAACTCAGGGTGTCCCGCATAAATCAAGACCTCTTGATGAAGTCTGCAAATATGAAGGAGATATGCCCGAGTGGTTTAAAAACGGTGTGGAAGCTGCACTGCTTGCCCCTACCGCACTCAATAAACAGGCTTTTTTCATTGAGGGAAAGGAAAATAATGTTGCCCTTTCATGCGACAACGGCATTTTCTCGGGTGTGGATAAGGGTATTGTCAAATATCACTTTGAACTCGGTGCAGGAACGGAAAATTTCTTTTGGGTGAATGACTTATAAGGAGGTCTTTATGGTAAAGAAGATTTTTAAAATTATCGGAAGAATATTTTTAATTCTCTTACTGCTTTTGATACTTGCGGTAGGTGTCATATTCGTTGTCGATAAAGTAAAGGACAGTCAGGCTTGGGACAAACTCATACAAGGCGGATATGTCAATACCGTTTCCGTCAACGGTCATAAAATGAATGTCTGCATAAGGGGCAACAAAGATGCGGAATTTACGGTTGTTTCGATGGAGGGGCTTAACAGCATGGCAAATGTCGTGGAAATGGAACCGGCAATAGAACCCCTCAAAGACAAATACTGCTTTGCATTCGTTGACCGTGCGGGTTACGGTCTGAGTGAAGATACCCATGAAGAACAGACTGTCGAACAGGTCGTTTCGGACTGCCGTGCAGCCCTTGAAGGTGCAGGTGTGAAAAAGCCTTATGTTCTGATGGGACATTCATTCGGCGGTGTTTATTCGTCTTACTGGGAGATGACCTATCCCGAAGAGGTAAAAGGCGTGATTTATCTTGACCCTACTCAGATAGGCTCTCTGGAAGATATAAGTGAAATGACGGAAGCCCGCCATGCAGACTTTATGATGTATGCAACCGTGATTGCCTCAAAGCTCGGTCTTGACAGGGTATTCTTTAACGTCAAGGAATACACCGTGAACTTGCAGACGGACAAGCAAAAGGAATATGCCGAAGCAATATGGGGATTGTGTCCGAGAACATGGACTGTCTGCTCCGAAGAAAACAATTATGCGGAAAATGTCCGCAAGACTGCCGAACTCATTTCACCGAATGACATTCCGAAACTCTATATAGATGCGGCTGCATATACAGTAGAGGACCTCAAAGCGACAATGGCTTATGAAAAGAAAATTATGGAAGAAGCAGGAGTGCATTCAGATGACATGAGTATCCCCGAAAGTGAACTTGATGAAACATTCGCCCAATATCAGAAAGACTTTTTTGAAAGGAACGTAAAGACCTACATAGACAAACTGGGAAATGTCACTTATGTGAATATCCCCGGTAATCACTCCATATTCAAGCACAAGCCCGAAGAAGTTTCAAAAGCCATAGGCGAATTTCTTGACAAATTAAAGTAACATCAAAAAGCGGTACACAAATCCATGTGTACCGCCTTTATTATTTTATCACCTGGCACTCCGAAACAGGCTCCAGAAGCCACACATTTTCAAAATCCCTTTCAAGTTCGTCAATGCAGTCGCCTGCATCTGACTTTTCCGCAAATATGCCGAATATTGCCGAACCGCTGCCCGTCATCAACGCACCTTCTGCACCGTAATCTTTCATACACTGCTTTATCACGTCTATTTCAGGCACTTCCACAACTTCTTCAAATTTATTATAAAGTGCCTTTCCGACAGCCTTTATATCACCTCTGCATATTGCGTCTGCCATAGACTCAACACTTCTGCATTGTTCATATCCCATGCTGTCTGATTTTTCATAAGCCTCTTTGGTAGATATTTTTATATCGGGCTTTACAACGACTATATAGCACTCGGGCATTTCGGGCAAAGGCGTGAGAATTGTTCCTATGCCGCTGGCGGTCATCGTTCCGCCATATATGCAAAAA
>ONIF01000331.1 GCA_900317795.1 uncultured Eubacteriales bacterium
CAGGCTCTTATACATACGCTTTCTTCTACAAGCAAAAGGCTCAGACAAAATGGACTACAAAACAGAATTTCAGTACCAAAAATTCCACAGTCATCAAGCCCGCAAAAGCAACAGATTATGACGTATGCGTAAAGGCAAAGGATAAAGCAGGCACAGTTGTAAAGAAATACTTTACAGTCAAAGTAAGAATGCCTGTTTCCTTCAATGTCACCATTCCCACAACTGCCAAACTCGGAAAGACCATTTCCGTAAAAGCTGAGGTATCGGGCGGTTTGGAACCCTATACATACGCTTTCTATTACAGAAAAACAACCGATACGAAATGGGTGACAAAGCAGGATTTCAAAACCAACAATTCCGTAGCTATAAAACCTGCCAATGCTGCCGAATATGAAATATGCGTAAAAGTAAAGGACAGCGTAGGCACTGTTTACAAAAAATACTTCTATGTAAAAGTTTCCAAGTAATCCGATAAAACCCAAAAAATAAAAAACTCCCTGTTCAATCCGAACAGGGAGTTTTTTCATTACAACGTGAATTCGATATAACTGAAAAATATTCTGACAATGATGAAATGAAGTATGTCATTCCGAACGCAGTGAGGAATCTTCAAAAGATTCTTCGTCGCTGTCGCTCCAAATCATCAAATGTATTAAGAGTGCCTGCCTTTTTTCTGAGAGATGCCGCACCGTGTATGCCTTTGAAATACCATGCAGCGTGTTTTCTTGCCTCTTTCATGCCGATAACTTCACCCTTGTATTCACATAACTTCTGTATGTGTTTTAAAAGAACGGCTATTCTCTCCGTATTCGACACTTCAAGCGGTACTCTTTCATGCTCCGTCAGCATATTGATTTCACGGAATATAAACGGATTTCCCAAAGCTCCCCTGCCTATCATCACTAAGTCACAGCCCGTTTCTTCCAACATTTTTGCCGCAAGATAGGCATTTGTAATATCACCGTTGCCAATGACGGGAATTGTTACAGCCTGTTTGACTTGCTTTATAATCTCCCAGTCGGCAGGCGGCATATACTGTTGCTGTCTTGTTCTTCCATGAACGGCAACGGCACTTGCCCCGGCCTGTTCACATATCTTTGCAACCTCAACAGCATTCACGGAATTATTGTCCCAGCCCTTTCTTATCTTCACCGTAACAGGCACGTTAACAGCATTCTTTACAGCTTCCACTATCTTTCCGCATAAATCGGGATTTTTCATCAATGCCGAACCCGAGCCGTTCAAGGCGATTTTCGGTGCGGGACACCCCATATTGATGTCTATAATATCGGGCTTGAATTTCAGAGAAACTTCCGCTGCCCTTGCCATGACCTCAGGCTCATATCCGAAAAGCTGTATTGCACACGGTCTTTCCTTTTCGGACATTTCCAGCAGTTCAAGCGACTTGTCATTGTTATAAGTAATTCCTTTTGCACTAACCATTTCGCCTACAACATAAGCCGCCCCGAAATCCACACATAATTCTCTGAAAGCCCTGTCTGCCACTCCTGCCATTGGTGCAAGTGCCGCATAACCGTCTATTTCCACGTTTCCTATTTTCATCATTTATCCCCTTTTACCTTTTTCCAGTATTCTTTGTAGGCTTGTTCGTAACAATTAGCAATTAGCAATGTGCAATGTGCAATGAGTTGTGACCGCAAAATATAATTTCTCATTCCTCACTCCTCATTCCTCATTATTCTTGATTTTTTTCCAATACTCTTTGTAAGCCTGTTCGTTTTTATTAAGTGACGGTTCATAATAGACCGTTCCAACAAGGTCATCGGGCATATACTGCTGTTGAGTCCAATGATTTGGATAGTCGTGCGGATATAAATAAAACTGCCCTTTGTTTTCGACATCATCACCGTCATAATGCTTGTTTTGCAGCTGTCGGGGAAAGCCCTTTCCCAAGCCTTTTTCAACGTCTTGCATGGCTTTATTTATCGCCATGTATGCGGAATTTGATTTAGGCGAATTTGCAACAAGTATCACGGCATTGGCAAGAGGTATTCTCGCCTCGGGCAAGCCGACAGCTAATGCCGTATCAACAGCGGCTTTCACTATGGGAATGACGTGTGCATTGGCAAGTCCCACATCTTCGTTTGCACATACAAGCAATCTTCGACACGCTGACGGCAAGTCACCTGCCGCTAAAATGCGTGCAAGATAATGTATCGCTGCGTCAGCGTCGGAACCTCTCATTGACTTCTGAAAGGCTGACAACAAATCATAATGTTCGTCACCCTCACGGTCATATTTCACGGCACTTTTCTGAGTAAGCTGCATGACTGTTTCAAGCGATATTTCACGCTTGCCGTCTATCATCATAGTTGATATAACAGACAATTCAACGGCATTCAGAGCCTTTCTTACATCTCCTCCGCACGCTTGTGAAATATATTCAGCCGCCTTTTCGGGCATTATGATATTTTCGCCTGTTTCGTTTTGGAGAAACGCAACTGCCCTCTTGACAGTTTTTATCATATCTTCTTTTTCAACAGGCTTGAATTCAAATACGGTGGAACGGCTCAAAATTGCCCCGTGTATGTAAAAATACGGATTTTCCGTTGTGGAGGCTATCAAAGTAATACTGCCGTTTTCAATGTATTCAAGGAGGGTTTGCTGTTGCTTTTTGTTGAAATACTGTATTTCGTCAAGATAGAGCAATATGCCGTTCACTCCGCCAAATCCCGACAACTCCCCGACAATATTTTTTATATCAGCCGTTGAAGCATTCGTGCCGTTGAGTTTACGCAAAGTTTTATTTGTTCTTTTGGCAATGATAGAGGCAAGGGTAGTTTTTCCCACTCCCGACGGTCCGTAAAATACCATGTTGGGAATATTGCCCGAAAGAATGATATTTCTTAAAGGCTTGTTTTCATCAAGTAAATGGTGCTGTCCCGATATTTCATCAATGGTTTTAGGTCTTAATCTGTCGGCAAGAGGTGCTGACATAGAATTTCACTTCCTTTCCGCATTACACCGTCATTCTGAGGAACGAAGTGACAAAGAATCTTTAAAAGATTCCTCACTGCGTTCGGAATGACATATTTAATTAACAACAAAAAAGAGAGCGGAAACATGGACACAACTCCACTCTCCACTCTCCACACTTCACTCTCAATTATTTAACGATTTCGATAATACGCTTTTCAAGTCCCTCAGCGTCAAGACCGAATTC
>ONIF01000359.1 GCA_900317795.1 uncultured Eubacteriales bacterium
AACAGTGCTGTCAATTTAGTGTTCCTGTATGAAAAGGAAGTGCAGGATAAAGTTGTTGAAATGGGACTTATCACCCGTGAGAAGATAAAAAGAAATAAAATACTGTTTTTTGTTTTCGGAATGTTGCCATGCTGGATATTTATGATATGTGCGGTTTACTTCATAAACGGTGCAAGGGGATTTTTTGAGGGCTTTTGGCAGATATATGTTATAATGATGATAGAAGGACTGTTTGACAGACTGTTCATAGATTTCTTTTGGGTAGGCAAGACAAAAGCATGGATAATTTCAGGAACAGAGGAATTGATGCCGTATATATACGGGAAAACACTCGCTTCTAAATGGATAGGAACTTTAATAGGTTCACCGATATTGGCAGCGGCATTGTCGGGAATCATGATGTTATTGATATGAACAGCGAAAGGCAGATAAACTATGTTTGACAGAGATAAGCTGAGGATAGCTGTTAAGGGAATAAAAGATAATCAATCCGAATTTTCGTGGACAAAAGGCGGAGTGATATTGATAGATGATGAAACAATAATTTTGAACTACGTCGGAACGCTGGCGATTTTTAATCGAAAGACAGTCAAATATTATCGTGACAGAGAGGAAGAAGTGGTTTTCAAAAAAGTTTTGAGATTGTGTGATGATATACAGGATTTTTCGGTAGCGATGTTGCCGACAGCTTTTGATAAGTTTATGAAAATTATGAAAAATAATAAGTGATATGAATTCAAGGAGGAGCTTTTTTATGATGAAGATACCATTTTCACCGCCCGATATTACGGACGAGGAAATTGATGAAGTGGTTGATACACTTCAAAGCGGTTCAAAGCGGTTGGATAACGACAGGACCTAAAACAAAGAAATTTGAAAACATGATAACAAAGTTCTGCATGAGTGACAGGACTGTATGTCTTGATTCATGCACATCTGCATTAGAGATGACCTTGAGAGTACTGGGAGTAAAAAGGGGCGATGAAGTAATAGTCCCTGCATATACCTATACAGCAACGGCAAGTGCAGTATGTCATGTAGGTGCAACGCCTGTATTGGTGGACTGTATGCCGGAATTCGGTTCAAATGGACTATGAAAAGCTGCCATATCTTATCAACCACAAAACAAAGGTTATCATTCCTGTTGACTTGGGAGGAGTGCCGTGTGACTATGATAAGGTGTTTGATGTAGTCGGAAATGTGCGTTCAAAGTTTGATGCCGAAACACCTTTGCAGGAGGCTTTCGGGAGAATTATAGTGCTTGCAGATGCCGCACACTCGATAGGTGCAAAGAGGGGAACAAAAAAAGTCGGCACGCTTGCAGACTTTACGGCATTTTCATTTCATGCGGTGAAAAATTTGACAACAGGTGAGGGCGGTGCAGTCACATGGAGAAAGCATGACGGTCTTGACAGTGATGAACTGTATAAGCAATATATGCTTTTGTCGCTTCACGGACAGTCAAAAGACGCTCTTGCAAAAACACAGCTTGGTTCATGGGAGTATGACATAATCGGCACATACTTTAAATGCAATATGACAGATATAATGGCATCAATAGGAATAGTGCAGTTGAAAAGACTGCCCGAAATGCTCAAAAGGCGAAAAAAGATAATAGAGTATTATAATAAAGAGCTTTCCAATCAAAGTGTATCCGTATTACAGCACTTTTCGGAGAAAGAGAAGGTACTGTCAAGCGGACATTTGTATCTTGTAAAGCTGATGTGGCAGGACGAGGAATACAGGAATGAAGTCATTAAAAGAATGGCAAATTACGGAGTGGCAACGAATGTGCATTACAAGCCCCTGCCTATGATGACGGCATATAAGAGAATGGGATATAATATAGATAATTTTCCGAATG
The DNA here is from genome assembly GCA_900317795.1 of uncultured Eubacteriales bacterium. Lineage (GTDB taxonomy): Bacteria > Bacillota > Clostridia > Oscillospirales > Acutalibacteraceae > UBA1213. Next base: position 1,865 of record ONIF01000359.1, read on the forward strand.
CGTTTAATATGTATAAGAATGAGATAACCTTACCGCTGTACTCAAAGATGACTGATGAACAGGCACGGTATGTTATAGAGAGTTTCAAAAAGGCAACAAGAGAGTAAATTCAATTAGCAATGAGCAATTAGCAATGTGCAGTGTGCAATGTGCAATAAAGCGTGAGTTTGGTAGAAAGTTCTATTGAACTCACGTTAAATTATTTGTAACAAAAAAATATTGAATGTTGATATTTATTTTTGTTTGATGTATAATTTTGAGGGAAATATTTTTTTTGGAAAGGCGGTAAAATGTATATGTATATTCCTCACAGGGAAAAGGGTAAATGTTTTGATAAATATTACGGAAAGCTGGACTATGTATTTTCGGGAGAGGGGGCATTTGTATTTGGATGTTCACTGGCGGGAATGGGAATATTTATATTTTTGAAAACACTTGTTTCAATGTTCGGATTTATCAGGCTGGAAGAATTGTATTCGGCATACAGCTTAATAGGCTACGGCAGTATTTCAACCGGACTTGTCAATTTATTTTTCGGGGGAATGGAAACAGTTTTGTTGTGTTTTATGGCATTGGGGATTTTCGGTGAAATAAACGGAGTAAAGCGTGGGGACAGAGAAAAAACAGATAAATATGCAAAGTGGATAAAGAAATCACTTGTATTTTTATGGTTTTTGATACTGGTTATGCTGGCAATGTCTGCTTCATCTGCCTTTATACTTTATGATGCTTACCGTGTGATAGAGAAATTTTACGGAAGTGTGGAATACAGTATTAGGGAATTGTGCATAAATACGGTAATTTACGGGTTGATTGCATTTACCGTTCAGGACGTTTTTATGAAAATGATGATGAATCTTGATGACACGGTGTATGGAGAACATCTCAAAAGAAAAGTAATGAGATGGGAGATAGCTGTAATATTTGTCGGGGGACTGTTTATTGCAGGAGAGATGGTATTAAGCATAGTCGATTTGATAGAATTGGATTACGGCAGTGTCAGAGAAACACCCGAAAAATTTGCATTTATTCTGGTGAATGTTCTTATATATGCGTCTGCGGTTGTTATGCTGATATTTTTTGTAAAAATGCTTATTGATTATGCCTTAACCGTGCATATGTCGGCTGAAAGAGAACCGGAAGAAGAATTTTATGAGTATGAGGGGGAATTTGAAAGCAGGGTATTTGACAATAAGCCTGTTGAATTTGGCGGTACGGAGGGATATAAATTAATGTTTGAGATACCGCATACAGAATATCCGAAAGAAAGTGCAGGTGGGGCAGATGAATAATTACATATATAAAGAACGCAGAAGTTCAAAAATAGAGGAAATGTTCAGTGCAGTGTTCACATCAAAAGCCGTGCTGGCATTGATAGTTGTTTCATTCATCGTATTTTTGGGAAGTGTTTTTTTCTCGGTAATGTACTTTGGATTTTACAAACAGCTGACATTGGAGAATGCGGGACTGGTAATGGAACTGTTTCCCGAATTTGAGGGGGATATTACCGAGTTTTATTCAGCCATATTTTATATGACAAATGTTATGGGCGGAATGTTTCTGATACTGGCAGTTGTGTATTTATGGATAGCCGTAGG
>ONIF01000364.1 GCA_900317795.1 uncultured Eubacteriales bacterium
CTTCCTAAAATCCACCCCAATAATGTTCCAAGCAAAGTACCTAAAATACCAATTATTGAATTATTCATAATTTTTTACCTTTCTTAATCTATCACTCGTTGTGTAAAAATTTTAACTTTTCCAATTCTCTCTTGTATTCTTTGAGCTTTGAATAAATTTCAAATTTCTTTTTGGGCTGCTGCTCTTTCCATGCGGATTTTTCTGTCTTTGCAATCAGCTTTTCAAGCTTTGTTATCTGCTCCTGCAACGCAAGACGTTCATCTATAGAAAGACTGCCGACATTTTCGGCTTGTTCTTCATAAAGTGCCGTTTGCTCCACAAACGAACTCCATATTTCATCAAGCGAACTGCCGTTCAATGTCAAAGGAATCTCATTTTCATTCTTCCAACTTGTATTATACAATTTATTATGATAAAGTGCAAGTTTTTGTTTGTCATCATGCACAAGAACAAACACCAATTTATGCGGATTCTGCTTGGCAATAGCTTCCAAAATTTTACCGTCAAAATCTTCTTTTTTCAGCGTTATACAAAGCACAAGTATTTCTCTTATTTCTGACAGTGCAGTTAAGTTAAGACTGTCGTTGGAAAGGCTGTTTTCAATGTCGATACGCTCAACATCTGTCACAAATTTTTCTTTCAAAACCGCCGTCAGCGTAAGATGTTTATAAAAAGCCTCTTTGGGTAAACGTTTGTGTACCCTCGTTGAAACAGGAAATTCTGTCATTTTATATCACCACCATAAAGCATATCAATTCAAAGTCATCAAGTCCCGAAAATCCGCCCGACAGAAATGTAGTTTGTCCTCCCCCGAAAAAGCTGTCAATATCACTTTCATCTTTGGCATTGATAATTGACATAATGGCATCTTCCAAAAGATGTGATACTCTCGCCATATTTTTACCGTTGTTGGTAGCCTGATTGAACATACGACACAATACTTTATCATGAACAGACTTTCCACGGGCAAGCCTACGCATAATATCAAGTGTTTCCTTTGGCTGTAAATGGTTGGTGATAATTTCCCCGTCCATTCCCACATATACCATATAGAACGGGTGCAGTCTGTTCTGATTCTCAATGTTGATATGTTCATTGATATTTTTAAGAATGAAGATAACACCAGGTTTATCACCCTTTACAACGGCATGGATACCGCAAGGTGTATGGTCTATATCGGGATGTTCTTTCATGTATGCAAGCAAGTCCATGCGAAATTCATTCAATCCCAAATCCATGATAGAAACACCGTTTGTCATATCTTCAAGGTCAACTACTTCCTCCTGTAATTTCTGTAACTGAGTACGGCGGTATTCCAAATCACCCTTTTCATTGACGTTGATAAGGTCATCATCACCCGTTGAAGTCATGACTGATATTCTCATTCTCGTTTCAACTCTCTTTTTGAGATTGATATATTCATCAAGGGCGAGGTCAGGCCAGAAATTGACAAGCTGAATAACGGCATTCTTACTGCCGATACGGTCAATTCTTCCGAAACGCTGAATAATACGCACCGGATTCCAATGTATATCATAGTTAATGCAGTAATCGCAATCCTGCAAATTCTGTCCCTCAGAGATACAGTCCGTTGCAATAAGAATATCTATTTCATGTTTATCATTGGGATATAAAACATTTTTATCCTTTGATTCGGGAGAAAAACACGCAAGAACATGATTCATATCCGCCTTGAATTTAGGGATAGTTGTTTTGCCGTCGATTGAACCTGTAACAAGTGCTGTATTCAATCCCAATTCTTTTTTGATAATCGCACCGATATTATCGAATAAATATTCTGCCGTATCGGAAAATGCGGTAAAGATAAGCATTTTTTTATTGCCCTCATTAATGGGTGAAGAAATTTTCTCACGAATGATTTTCAAAAGTTCCTTCAGTTTATAGTCATATTTCGGTGTAATATCCTCAACCATAGAGATAAGCAAAGCCAGATTTTCTATATCTTCATCAATGTCACGTTTCCATGAAAGATAATCCATATCACGCAGGTCTATTTTGATTTTCTTTCCGACTGCAAAGAAATCCGTATTCTGATCGTCAAAGTCAAAATCTCCCGCAATCTCTGAAAAATCCTCTGTTTCATCAAGAACCGAAATTCCTGTTTTGATAAAGTTTTCTATCACATTTGAAGTTTCGCTGAGAAAATCATATACACGCTGTACCGTCAGCAGAAAAGAATGTACCGAACTTTCCATTCTTTTGAGTAAATTGATACCCATCAATTTTCGGATACCCATTTCACGACCTTTCCGGAAATTCTCTGTTTCTTCTTCGTTCAGATATTTATGCAGTTTACTTGCCTGTATGTATATGATTGGTGTATAGATGGTCAGATTAAGTTTTATCAGAATTTCAAATATTTCACGAGAGTTGACTGCACCCGAAAGATTTGTCAGTTTCGGACTTAATGATACAGGTTTATTTCTTT
>ONIF01000365.1 GCA_900317795.1 uncultured Eubacteriales bacterium
AAATTTCCTTTCTGTATTCCTTTTGATTTGATAAATCTTTTCAGCGGTTTTTCTGCCGAAGCCGAAGCACCAAACTTTCACGTTTTGGTTATGCCTGCAAATAGTTTCGGTTTGAATAATGATGATATTTACTGGGATATAGATTTTGCACCATATAATTATCTTGTTCAGATACTGCGGTTCTTTATTGCTTTGGGGTTCGTCCTGTGGCTGATAACGATGACTCGTAAATTGATAAGGGGGTAATTTTATGGATTGGTTTCCAAATGCTATTAACTGGCTCGGTGATCAGCTCTCCTATATACTCTCTTTTATAGTTGTTCTTCTTCCCGACAGCCCTTTTCAGTTGCTCAGTTATACACCGATAGCCGATATTCTCCCCTACATCAACTATTTTATTCCTGTTGATTTTATGCTATCGACTTTGACTGCTTGGGGCACTGCTATTACTATCTATTATGCTTATCAGATAGTCTTAAAATGGGCTAAAGCTGTTTCGTAACATAGGGGTGCCGCCTTTTTGGGCGGCGGGGTTCCCTGTGTTACGAAACGGCAGCACATTTATAATTGTTTCGATAAAATATATAGCTTGTAACTCGATTTCACTATAAATCGGGATTTTTTTTCACAGCTTTTAATGTTTTTTTATATATTTTTCTGAGAAAGAGAAAATGTATTTTCTATAGTTAAAAAGTCAGCTTGTGGGGCTGTTTCGCATATGATAGAGAAGCTCCGTCCACACTGACATTTAGAGAAATAGAGAAATTAAAAATGTTATTTTTTTGTAGATATTTTACAAAATTTTAAATATCTGATTTGTTGAAAGTTTACAAGTTATAAATTATCACAAATCATAAAAAAGAGGTGTTTTTTGATGAGTAAATATACTATCAAAGGAAAGAAATTGTATTGGTTTCCTCAAAGGTCTTATGTTTATGAAAGTGTTCAAACGAAAGAAACTCCGGAGGAATGGAAGGAACGTGTTACTTTTGAATGGTCGCTTTCTGAACTTCGCAAAAAGTCCGTTAATGTCAAGTCTTGTTTATTCATATTCCATGATCATGATAAAGATGAAGATGGTCTTGATAAGCCTCTTCATGCTCATGCTGTCATTGAAATGAATGATCATTGCGGAATACTTCAAGAAGATGCTAAGAGATTTTTTGGCTGTTCATCTGATGATAACTGTCAAGCTATGACTTCCAGAAAGGATTTAGTTAATGCTTATCGTTATCTTACGCATATATCTACATCTGCTATCAACAAGAAAAAACAGCGTTATATGTCCTCTGACGTGCATATTTGCATTGATGATGATTTATTGCATGAATACAATAACCATGCAAGAGGTATCGAAGAGTATTATTATGATGTCTGTACTAAAAAAAATGAGCGTGAGGCAGATAACAAGGCAGAACGCCAACAAACTGCACTGCAAAAGTATCAATTAGCGGTTTCACGTGGTCAAATTACCGCAGACCAGGCGTATGATATGATAGAAGAAGATGTTGCTGATGAGGGCTTTACTATTACTGACGCTTTAAAGGCTGAAAACTCGTTGAATACTGCTGAAACACGTTTTTTTAAACGATTACAGCGTTATTGCTGTAAAAATACTTGGTGCAAAACAAATATATATGTTTTCGGTCAAGGGGACAAAGGTAAGAGCACTTTTTGTCGTCATTTTGCTGAAAGTCATTCAAATAATCGTGGTTTTCATTTAGTTGCTGCTAAAGGCAGAGACACTACATTTGATTTTGCTGACGGCTATAGAGGGCACATTGTTTCTATTGCAAATGAGGTTGACGGCAGCTCTTTTAATATTGAGCAGTTCTGTGATGTTCTGGATCCAAAATATGCAGCTAATGCAAATAGCCGTAACTCTGATAAGTTCTATGCTCCTAATTATGTTTTGTTGAATAACTCGAAACCGCTCGAACAGTTTGTATTTGATTTGTGTTTTCCTCTTATATCCTCTACTACTACATATCCTATTAACTATCGTGTATTAAATAATCCTGCTGAGCTTGACAAGATTGTTTTTTGCTCTCCCGATAAAGACAAAATATGTCAAGTTCGCCGCAGATTCGCCATTAATGTTGTTATCAAAAGAGGCATTTTCTCTGTTTATTATCGTGTTAATGATAATAACCCTCCTTCGTTTTTTATTGACAATCGTTCTTATGATGATGACTGTAACCCTTTTGTGCTGTTTGATCATCTTTCTTACAATCCAGATGATGATAAATGCATTGAGAAGTGTGTTGAATTAGTTGATAAGGCTATTGCTGAATATTACACAGTTAATAACTTTTCTGTCAATCCGCTGAGTAGTGGTTGGTCGTCTTTGTCGGCAGATAATCCATTTGGGGATTTGGTAGTTCTTCCGAACGCTTCAGATGATGTTATCACTGTACAGCAAAAGAAAATGATTTTGTATAAGCAACAA
>ONIF01000367.1 GCA_900317795.1 uncultured Eubacteriales bacterium
TACAGGTTGGTATACGAGTGATGGAACAAAAGTATCAAATGTTTCGGCTGTAGCTTGTGAATCTGATCATACATTATATGCACATTGGAAAGATAATGTTTCAGATTGGATCAAAGAATCGGAAGTTCCTTCCGGTGCTCAAATCGTTGATACAAAATGGGAATATACACTAACCGAATACACTACTAGCAATTCTTTATTATATGGACAGACTGAATGGACATTGTACGATTCAAAAAACTCTTGGAGTGATTACGGAAATTGGAGTGGATGGTCTGCAAACTATTTAGCTAATAGTGACTCAAGACAGGTTGAAAGCCAGTCAGTAGTTACAAGCTATACAATAAAAGGATATTGTTGTGGCAATTCAAGCGGTATATAGTTAATGAACTTGAAAAAAGGAAGAGATAGCATCGTCCAAAGAATTAAAAGAAGATATGTTATATTTGAGATATTTCTTTAAATTAGCCCATGATTTTTCAATAGGATTATATTCAGGAGAGTATGGCGGTAGGAATATGACTCTGCATTTATATTTTTCAGCTATTTCAGACAATTCTTCTTTTCGGTGAAAAGGTGCATTATCCATAACTATTACCTGTCCTTCCGACACACAGGAAAGAAGACAGTGCTCAAACCAAAATTCAAATAATTCCGAATCGGTTGTTCCACTGTACTGCATAGGTGATATTATTTTTTTTGCCATCTGTCCGGCAACAATGTTGGTACGCTGAAATTTCTTTCCGGAAATTTTGACCTGCACTTTTTCGCCTCGGGGAGCATAGCCGTATTCCCTGTATAAACAAGTATCTATCCCTGTTTCATCTACATAAACGATTTCATCTTCCGGAATATTCTCTGTTTCTTCAAGATATTTTTTTACTTTTTCGGGGTCTTGTTCCTTGTAGGAAGTGGTCTTTTTTTTCGTGTGATTCCATTTCTTTTTAACGCTTTGCCTATTGCCGTATCGGAACAATCAAAAAATTCCGCCATTTCATTCTGCGTTGCATCCGGATGTGCTTTTACATATTCAATGAGTTTTTCAGGGTCTATTTTTTTAAATCCTCTGTTCAGAGGCTTATTTGACAAGTCACCCGTTTCTTTATATTTTTGTACCCAATTGCTCACTGCCGATTTGCTTACTCCGAATACTTCTGCTGTTTCCTCTAATGTATGATTGGACAGGCGGTATTTTACCGCTGCTTCTCTCAAATCTTTACTTTTACTCATGTTCTAATTATACCTCTTTGTTATCCTTTTTTCAAGTTTATTGACTATATATGGGGTTTGAGTTTAAACAGGCAGGAAAATATTATCAGTGCCGACAGCACGATAGTTTGGTGGTCTGTCCCGACAGGAAAGGCTTTGTATGGAACAGCCGTAACATTTCGGGCGGTGACTGCATTGACTTTCTCGTCAAAGTTGAGGGGAAAAGTTTTTTTGAAGCTATTGAAGCAATCATCGGTGAGAATGCCAGTGTTACATACAAACCTGCACCAGACTATAAATCGGAGAAAAGTCAGCTTGAACTGCCCGAACCGACAACGGATAAATACAGCCGTGTATTCGCTTATCTTTCGCAAACAAGAGGGATTTCAGCAAGTGTTATATCCGACTTCATCAAGTCCAAACAGATATATCAGGATACAAGAGGAAATTGTGTGTTTGTAGGTCGTGATGAAAACGGTGTTGAACGGTTCGGCTGTATCAGGGGTACGCTGACAGAAAAGAAATATCGTGGTGACTGCAAGAATTCCGACAAGAGATATGCTTTCAGGCAGATCGGAGAAGATACCACAAGGATATACATATTTGAAGCACCGATAGATTTATTAAGCCATTGCACGATGACGGACAATGTTTTCGGCACTGGGGCATATAAAAAGCAGACAAGAATTACATTGGGCGGTACATCAGACGTTGCACTTGACGCATTTCTTGAACGGCATAAGGAGGTGCGTGTGCTGAATTTCAGGCTTGATAACGATGAAGCAGGTATTTCGGCAGTCAAAAAGTATAAAGAGAAATATCTTGCATTAGGCTATAAGGTTAATGCAGTATTCAGCAGAAACAAAGATGTCAATGAAGATTTGATTAAAAAAGAAAACAGGAATTTATATGCAAGCGGAAATAACCAAACAAGAAAATTCAAAAGATAGGAGTGAAAAGTTATGCAGGCATATTTCAGAATGAACAATGATATTCTTGATTTAGGCTTATCACCCAACGAAATAAAAGTAGCTGTATGTCTGTATAGCTGTGTATTCAAGAATAACTATTATGTACAGATAAAGCAATCTACCATTGCCGACAGGTGCGGTATCAAGAAAACCGAAACGGTCAGCAACATCATCTGCAAACTTCAAAGAAAAGGTGTCATTGAGGGAGTAAGCCGTCCGCATAAGAAAGACGGTAATCTCGGCACATACATCTACAAATTGAAGTCA
>ONIF01000372.1 GCA_900317795.1 uncultured Eubacteriales bacterium
GTTTTTGAGGTCGGCATCGGGATTGATACCGATTTTTTTATCACGTCTTGCCTTGAAGAATTTGGGGGCAACTTCGGGGAATTGTGCATAGGTGAGAACATCTTCTTCTTGTTCTATCCATTGAGGGATTTCGGCACGAAGTTTTTCAAGTTCGGGTTCAAGCAGGTCTGCGGGGCGGCATTCAACGGGCTTTTGGTCACCGATAATTTTCTTTCTGAAATCGGGGTCAATGGGAACGGGAGTTGTGCCATATTTGCCGGCAACGAGGTCTTTGAACTGACCGTTGCACATTTTATAGCGTTCACCGAGAATGACGTTGAAAACAGCCTGAGTGCCGACAATCTGAGAAGTCGGGGTAACGAGAGGAGGATAGCCTGCATCTTTACGTACTTTCGGAACTTCTTCAAGCACTTCCGTCAATTTATCGCTTTTTCCGGCGTCTTTGAGCTGTTTAAGGAGATTGGAAAGCATACCGCCGGGAACTTGGTAAATAAGTGCTTTTGCGTCAGTGGCAAGCATTTTCGGGTCAAGCAGACCGCTTTTGATATATTTTTCACGAAGTCCCATGAAATACTCTCTGATTTCTGCGAGCTTGATAAGGTCAAGACCTGTATCGTATTGTGTACCCTGCAAAGCGGCTACCATAGACTCTGTCGGAGCGTGTGAAGTGCCGTTTGCAAGAGGTGACATGGCGGTATCTATTCTGTCAGCCCCTGCCTCTATGCCTTTAAGCAGGCACATGGAAGCAAGTCCCGATGTATAATGAGTGTGTATCTGCACGGGGATTTTAACGGCATTTTTGATAGTTTTTACAAGTTCTTCGGTGTAGTAGGGGGTGAGAAGTGCAGCCATATCTTTTATGCAAATGGAGTCAGCCCCTGCGGCTTCAATTCTCTTTGCATAATCCACATAGTATTGAGTGGTAAAGACAGGACCTGTTGTATAGCTGATTGCAACCTGTGCTTCAACATTGGGATTTTCTTTTTTAGCGGCTTTAGCGGCATTGATGGCGGTTTGAAGGTTTTTAATGTCGTTGAGAGCGTCAAAAATTCTGATAACGTCTATGCCGTTTGCAACGGAACGTTGAACAAAGTATTCAAGTACGTCATCTGCATAGTGGCGGTATCCGAGCATATTCTGACCTCTGAAAAGCATTTGCAGTTTTGTTTTCGGGCAGAGTTTGCGGATAGTTCTAAGTCTTTCCCAAGGGTCCTCGTTAAGAAATCTTATGCAGGAATCGAAAGTAGCTCCGCCCCAGCATTCGAGTGAATAGAAACCTATTTCATCAAGTTTGGGGAGAATGGGGATCATATCTTCAACGGGCATTCTCGTAGCGATAAGGGATTGATGAGCGTCACGGAGAACCGTTTCGGTAATTTGTATTTTTTTTGCCATTATAGAATAATCCCCTTTCAGCCGATAGTAACAAGAACTGTACCTGTATCGACAGATTCGCCCTTGTTTACTGAAACGGATATAATTTTACCGTCTTTGGCGGCTTTAATTTCGTTTTCCATTTTCATAGCTTCAAGCACAACGAGGACATCACCTTTTTTAACAGACTGACCTGCTGTGACATTTACGTTGATGATAGTGCCCGGCATGGGGGATTTAACAGGCTCACCGCCTGCTGCTGCGGCAGGCTTGGGAGCAGGTGCGGGTTTTGCGGCAGGTGCGGCGGTCTGTACGGGAGCAGGTGCGGCAGAGCCGTCAACTTCCTCTACCTGTACATCATATACTGTTCCGTTTACGGTTATTCTTAAATTTTTCATGGATAGACATTCCTTTCGGTTTATATATAAATATTATTGTGCTTTTTCGGCAGGGTGGAAACACGCTTATTACCGAGCATATCAAGAGCGGCAATCAATTTGTTTCTTGTATTGTCGGGGGTGATAATATCCTCAACATAACCCTTTTCGGCAGCTTTGACGGCTGTCAAATTTTCTTTTTTATAATTTTCAATCACTCTCTGTCTTTCGGCATTGGGATTGGAAGTATTTTTAAGCTGACCGCCAAAGTCATCACCAAGCATGATAACAGCTTCAGCTTCGGGGGAGAGTGCGGAAACGCTTGCATTTTCCCATGCAAAAGTAAGGTCTGCAGCAGCCCCTGTGCCTGCAAGTGCTATATATACAGAGCCAAAGGCATTTCCTGTTATGAAAGTGATTTTTGCAGTAGTAGCCTCTGAATATGCAGAAGTAAGCTTTGCAGCGGATTTAATACAGCAGAATTTGTCAGCGTCAACGAAAGTGACAACGGGAATGCTGAAAGCGTCGCAAAATCTTACAAACCTTGCAGCTTTTGCGGCAGACTTGCCGTCAATTTCGCCCTCTGCACCGACAAGACCGACTGTAATTCCATTGACGGTTGCAAGTACGGTTTTTGTGGATTTACCATAATCACTCTGCAATTCAACTGCACTTTCGGT
>ONIF01000375.1 GCA_900317795.1 uncultured Eubacteriales bacterium
CATCAGAAAAAAATTATCATTATGGCAGAATATCTAATTATAGTGACAGTGAAATCAGTGATAAAATGAGAGAATTCGACCGTATGCTGAACAATTATGAATTTAATACTATTCTTGATTATCCTGAGCCATTCGTTTCCGAACAAACTGGTATAAAATATAATTCCGGCCTGGAATATATTTCTTCTGCCGAACATTACATGAATACAGACTATCAAAGAACCAGTCTGCAAAATTCATTGTATACCGAAACAAAAACAATGAATATGAATATTTTTAGTAGCAGTATACACTATCATTCTGTATTTGCTATTGCAAAAATGAAAATTTCTCAATTTGGCCAATTGACGCAACTACAATTTTGCAATTATAAATTACTTTCAACGCAAGGAAATATGCCTGATGATATTATCAGAATTTACAAAAGTAAAGATTCCGCTGTCCGCTGTGCAATATATCTTTCGTTTTCTTCTGAAATCAATGAAGCTCCTATGGAAATTTGGGGATGTAACATTGATGAAAAAGCAACATCGTTTGAGAACGCTTTAAGGCAGGCTGAAATTATAACCTGTCTTGCAAACAAAATCATATAGGAAGGAATCGATAAACTATGTTGTTATGTTTTAAAGAATATGAAGCCAATTATAACAGTGTAAGTTGGGAGAAACGAAAAATATATCTCGACCAATTCGCAGAAAAAGTAAAAAAACAAGATTTTTCTTTTTTTTCTGATGAAAACTTATTGGATACAATGGAGAACATTGATGAACTTATCAAGTATTATCTTACTATTGAAGATATGCAAAATCTTGAAACAGTAATGCAAATTCAGGATAAGCTGATAAAAGTTGGAAATGAACGAAAAACAGAACATATTGGATTTAATTTGATGATAATAAATTTCAAAATGGCAAACGCTCATCTTTACCTCCAAAATGACAATATTTTTAAGTCATTTAAATATTACAGTAGTATTTTTGAAGATATTTCAGAATATATGGTTATATTAAAAAAATCTGATTTAAAAGACAAACAGAAAGAATATATACTCTGGAATTATACTTTTGTTATGAATCAGGCCATATTATGTACACAAAACACCGGAGATATTCAAACTACTGTAACATATTGCAGGAAAAATGATGAAATTATGGAAGTATTGAAAAAATATACACAAAATACCAATATAATTGACCGAATGGCTGATTTTTATATGTCATACGGTAGTTGGTTCTATAACTATCAAAATATCGATAATGGCAGATTATTCAATGAAAAAGCTCTGGAACTCCTTGCAGATACTTCTGATTATATATTTAAAGGTCTAAATATATCCGATTATTATATTTCACGTGTACTATGGACAAAAGCATTTTATTACAGTATGATTTTTCTTTATGAAAACAATGAAAAACCGATTTTAAAGCTTTCAAAGCAAATTGAAACATTTCATTCCTATGATGAAACGGTTTGTATGATAATGACAGCTGTTTCAGGTTTTATAGATTTTCATATAGGTACATATTTTCAACGAAAAGAAAATGATATTGAGAAATCACTGTCTTATATGGAAAATGCCACCAAAAAATTGGAAGATTCCCTTGCATACCTTGAAAACTATATGAAAAACAATGAAATTTTTTTTGTTGAATCATTATGCGTAAGAATTTACTGTGCTTGTCCAGGACTATATTCTGCACTCGGAGCTTTTTTTGCAGCTGGCGAAAAATATGTCGAAGCGGAAAGAGCATTGAAAAAATCACTGGAACTCATGGCAGACCGCAAAAAATACAGAATGTCTAATATGGCTACCGCAATAATAAGTGCTACTTGTTTCAGGTGGTTGGGGTATATATATCAGTGCGATGAAGAGATAGACAAGGCGGAATTTTATTATAGACAGGCCACAGAAACTCCCGAAATTGATAAATCCATTCAGGGATTAGCAATCAAAGTTGAATCTTATGCGTTCCTATCGGTAATATACTTCTTCGATAAAAAAAATAAAAAAAAAGCTGCTGAATATTCCCAAAAAGGCTTGGAAATCTCCAATACTCTTTTGAATACATCGCCTGAATCAGTGCAACCTTCTATACAAGACACACTGAAAAAAATCCATAAAAAATCTACAAAGATATTTGGAATATTTTAATCACACAAAAATATACTGTTACAAATATTTGTAACAGTATTATTTTATATCAAAATAAATATAAAAAAAATAATATCAAATCTGAACTAAAAACAACTTCTTGAATTGTTTTAAATAATATTAAATTATATGAGCCTTTATTTCGGTATGCTCTCAGAATATCCGTACCCCCTCAAAATAATTTTGAGGGAACATAGCTTTTACATCTGGCTTGATACCGATATAGTCAATATTTCGGTGCAAATTTCGTATTCTACTCCCCAAAATGACGTT
>ONIF01000377.1 GCA_900317795.1 uncultured Eubacteriales bacterium
ATATTTTTTAAAGCCAAAAGAAAAAGAATATTCTTTTTCGGAAAAATAAATCTAAACCAAAAACTTAATGTTTGGAAACAAATGGTGAAAAGATTTTTTCTTTTATCGGTTAATCAAATAAGAGAACAGAGAAAATTCCGACTTGGTAATATCTGGCAATAGACAATTTCTTCTTTTATCGGTAAATAAAGATTAAGAGAACAGGGAATGTTCCGATTTGGCAATTTTTGGCAACAAGCAATTTTTTTATCGGTAAATTTCTTTATAGCCGTAAAAACGCCGTAGAGCGTGTTTTCGGAACGGGATGTATAATTACCCTCCAAAAGCGTTTGATATGCCACAGCGTTGAAATTTGAGGGGTTACAGACGATTTTAAAAAGGAGTATCAAGAAATGAAATTTAAAAAAGCTATTCAAGAGTTGAAAGGCTATATTCGTGACTATGCGGAGGAAATGCTGACCAAATCCAAGAGTAAAAATCAATATGAGTGTATCTTTTGTGGAAGTGGTACGGGTTCTAATGGTACAGGTGCATTGACGATATATGAAAATTCATTCTATTGCTTCTCTTGTCGGAAATCAGGCGATATATTCGACTTGATACAGCAGGCTGAGGGAATTCCCAAAAATGAGGTTGTACAATATGCTGCCGACAAATACGGAATAAGTCTTGACAATTCAGCCGAAAGAGAAGAAAATGCCGATTACACTTCTTTTTATCGGGAATGTAACAAGCATTTGCAGGATACCGACTACCACAGGGGAATTTCTCTTGATACGCTTAATCGTTTCCTTGTCGGTTATGCTGCACAATGGCAGCACCCGAAATCACCGCAATCACAGCCGACACCAAGATTGGTAATTCCTACTTCAAGGACTTCCTATCTTGCAAGGGATACAAGAAAAACTGCCGAAATTCCAGAAAATCAAAGAAAATATGTCAAATCCAAAGTTGGCAGTGTTCATATTTTCAACGAAAAGGCACTCAACGGTATATCATCGGTATTTTACATAGTCGAGGGAGAATTAGACGCACTTTCGATTATTGACGTTGGTGGAAATGCCGTAGGTTTGGGAAGTGTCAGCAACATCAATTCTCTTTTGACGGTTCTGGATCGTAACGACAAAGCCGAACAGCAGAAGTTTATTATATCGCTTGATAACGATAATGCAGGCGAAAAAGCTAAAAATACCCTGAAAGATGAATTTGGCAAGCGTAATATTGCCTATTGTGTGTATAATCCTAACGGAAACTACAAGGACAGTAATGAAAGTCTGATGAATGACAGGGAAAATTTCAAAAATACTGTAAAATATGGAATAGACAATGTTGACAGGCTGATCCAAGAACAAAGGGAGCAGGCTAATGAAGATTATAGGCAAAAATACTGTGCGGAAGTCTTTTTGCAGGATTTTATTGACGGAATAGCCGAAAGTGTCAATACGGAAGTTATTCCGACAGGCTTCAAGGCTCTTGATGATATTCTTGATGGTGGACTGTATGAGGGATTGTACGGTATCGGTGCCATATCCTCTCTCGGTAAGACTACATTTGCCCTGCAAATGGCTGACCAGATAGCCGAACACGGACACGATGTATTGATATTTTCGCTTGAAATGTCAAGAAATGAGTTGGTAGCCAAGTCAATCAGCCGAAACACGATAAAAAAAGTTATTGAAACAAAGGGAGATGTAAGAAATGCCAAGACTACAAGAGGGATAATGACAGGCAAAAATTATTCTTCCTACAATCAGACCGAAAGAGAATTGATAAAAGGTGCTATCAACGATTATCACAGCATATCGAAAAGGATCTTCATTCGTGAGGGAATGGGAGATGTAACTGCCGATACAATCGTTGAACAGGTGAAAGAGCATATCAACAAGGGTAACAAGCCGCCTGTTGTTATCGTGGACTATCTTCAAATCTTAATGCCGCATAACCAAAAAGGAACGGACAAGACCAATACGGACTATGCCATACTCAATTTCAAACGGCTTTCAAGAGATTACAAGATACCTGTTGTTGTCATCAGTTCATTCAACCGTGAAAATTACAGCAACAGAGTTTCTATGCAGGCTTTCAAAGAAAGCGGTGCTATTGAATATTCGACAGATGTTCTTATCGGTTTGCAACTGATGGGAGTTGGATCGAAAAGTTTTGATGTCGATGCAGCCAAGAGTAAAAACCCGAGAGAGATTGAAGCAGTTATATTAAAAAATCGTAACGGCAGGACAGGAGATAAAATCGGATATAACTTCTATGCGATGTTTAACTACTTTTCGGAAATAGGCGAAATGACGAACGACACCAACAGCGGATACGGTTCAAGAAATTTTGATATTTGTGGAAATTCTGCAACGAAAGCGAAAGATATAGAATGGATGTTGCTG
>ONIF01000387.1 GCA_900317795.1 uncultured Eubacteriales bacterium
TCTCTATGTAGGTACTATATAATATTATAATATATCTCTTCTTATAGTATATATATACTACTGTTGACAAAAGTTTTCAACATACCCCCGAAAAGTCCGCTCGGCAAGCGGTGTTTTGAGGGGTTGCGACTATGCCAAAAACAAAAGTCGGTGAGAAAAATTGGGAAATCTCACCGACTTTTTTCTATAATTATTCCGTTGCAGTGGTGTTTGACGATAAAAACAATCTGCCCGAAACCGTCAGAAAATACACGGCACTTCTCGGAAATGAGAAAATTTTGTTAATGATATTTTCGAGAAATTACCTGTTCAGAGATTACTATGCCACTCACATAGACGAACTTTGGCAGGGTACGCAATATGCAAGAATACCTGTCGGTGAAAATTCACTGAAAGACACTGCAAGAAAAATTCTCATAAAAGCGGATTCGGGCGGTATTACGGAAGATGAAATACTTTTTCTTTGCGGAAATGTCGAAATATTTAAACAAGCTGTTTCGGAAAAAGACGTCAATTTCATTTTAAGAACGGTGCTTGAAATTTTCGGTATCAGTCAGAAAGATTACGTCAATCTGTATGATTATTTTGTATATTCGCATTTCCGTGATTTTGACGAACTGGGCATTTTTAAGAGTACGGACAAAATTTCTCTCAGACGCAGTAATCAATATTATGAGATAGTGAACGGTCTTGAAGTTGCCGAACTCACGGCAGGCGAGAAAAAATACAGACTGTCTGTCAGAAGAGAGCGTATCACACAAAATTATATTGCAGGGCAGAATATGATTTATGACGGAAATATCTATAAGATTGATGAAATCAGCATTTCCGACGGCAGAATAAGGGCAAGGCTTGCATCGGGCGGTAATAATGATGAAGTGACGGAATACATACAAGACCGTGAATATATCCTTGATGTTTCACAAAATGCTGTTGTCATATCCGAAAAAACAAAACATATCATTATCGGCAGTGATGAAATAAGTGATATTTATATGTCGGTATTTACTGTACCTATGGAAGTTGTGACAAAGGGATATTATCTTGCAGACGCTGATACCATGCTGAAAAATTCGCTTGAAATGCGGTATTTTGTCATGTCGGAAAGGCTTTGCAGACAGACTTACAGAAGATACGGAGATGTGGAAAACCCTGTATATTCCGTTGATGACATTTTTTCGGAAACGGAATGGAATGCCAATAAAAATCCCGCAAATGTACTGTCCGTGAAGATAAAGGGAAATTTCGGTGAAAACAGTGATAAAATTCTTGCCTTGATGGGTGTAATGCTGAATGAAAGCCTGAAAATGATGTTTCCGTCCATTTCGGAATGTATAGCCGTGTGTCCCGTTTATCATAACGGTGAACAAATTTACAGTGACGGCAAGGGAATTTTGAATCTGTATCCGAAACTGAATTTAAAAAACAGTCAGATTGAAGAAAATACGCTTGAAATTCTCATTATAGAAGATTGTTCGTATGATATAGGTTTGATATATTCGCTTTCGGAATCGGGTGATGACATTTTGCAGACACTTTTCAAGCCCGTTAAAGACTATCTTGCATGGTATAAAAAGTCGAATAATCAGTATCTGCATTTCGGTCGGGAAGATACACCCGAATGTTTTGCAGTTGAACCACTGTTGGAAATTGCGGATCAATTGACTGTGGGAAACAAAAAATTCCGTACAGTACTGCTTGACGATAAAGAGGACTATGAAATGTGCGATTTCTGCCGAAACAGGATAACGAAAAATATCAGTGACGTTGTAAAGGACATCAACGGCAGAAAGATGTGTTCAAAGTGCAGGGCGAAAGTTGTCGGAAACAATCCGAAAAAGCTGAATGAACTTGTTGACAGGGCAAAAACATTCCTTGAAAGCACCTACGGCATATCGTCAGAGCCTTGCGACATACATTTTGAAACGTCTGCCAAAATCGGTAACATGATAAAAGACGGTAAACAGGCTTTCAAGCGTGGAGATGACTTGCCATTGCTGTCGCTGATAGACGATAAAAAGGGGATATTTATTGAGCGTGACATTCCCGAAATAAACATTCTTGAATTGATTGTGAGAAATCTCGTTCATATCCGTCAGATCATGTCGGTGCCTGATATAGATGAAGAAACGGCTGAGGGACAAATTGCATTTGTGACGGTGCAGATGCTTGAAAAATCCGATGAAAAGGTCATTCAGCGTTCCATGCAGACTTATTATGAAAGTACCAAAAACATTTCTGGTACAGGCTACCGCAAATTGACCGTCCGACAGGGCATTGACAAAAATCCATTTAAAACCTGAACCATAACAAAACCCCCTCCAAGTCAGAGATGATTTGGAGGGGATATTT
>ONIF01000466.1 GCA_900317795.1 uncultured Eubacteriales bacterium
GGAAATGTCATGGACGACCATCAGCTTGGTTCGGTGGAGTATGCCGCACATCACTTGGGTGTGAAGCTGATAGTTGTACTTGGACATAATCACTGCGGGGCAGTTGATGCCGCTGTTAATCACAATCCTAATGGATATATCAAGTTTATCACTGACGAGATAAAGAAAGCCATCGGTGATGAAAAAGATGAATATAAAGCCTGTTGTCTGAATGTGAAGCATAGCATGGAAATTATTGAAAACAGCTTTGAGATACATCGGGAAGAAGAACACGGTTTGAAAGTGGTTGGTGCAGTTTATCACATTGAAAACGGCAAAGTTGACTTTGATATATAAAAATGAAGATGAAAAAATATGTAAAGCGTTGTATTAACTCTATCAAAGCGGCTGAAAAATTTTATGGTCGTAAAGTTGAAATAAATGATTTAGGCAATATTGATCTTTCAGATTTTTGAAATAAAACATGACGGTTATGTGCTTGTTAAAATGAAATATTATTGAACGTGAGTTCGATGAAAACGAAAAATTATTATACTGTCATTCTGAGGAGCGACAGCGACGAAGAATCTTTCAAAGATTCCTCACTTCGTTCGGAATGAAGAATATTTTTCAGTTACATCGAACTCACGTTATTGAATTAAACATAAGAAATTACAGGAGTGAGAGGCTTACGGCTTCTCACTCTTGATTTTTGTGCGGTTTCCGCCTTTGACAATGCAGAGGCTGCAAACCCATATTATAGTAAACGTCACTGAAAATTTCCTTTTGTCGTTCTGAGGAACGAAGTGACGAAGAATCTTTCAAAGATTCCTCGCTTTGCTCGAAATGACATAGGGCGATTTATTTTGTCGTTTACTATAATTATCGTCTATACATAAATCAAGTGGAATTACATCTTGTTTTTTCATTATCGTTCTCCGTTTTTTATATCAAAAATCAATGAGATATATTCCGTCTGTTGAAATGGATTGTGGAAAGTGATATGATGAAAGCGATAATAAAAAGGAGGTGTGATATATGGAAAGACAGTATCTTGAAGAATATTTCGGTGTTACGGGTGATGAAAGAACGCTTTTGATTGAAATGAATGACGGGTACAGTTGATGAATGTGATTTTTGAACTATCAGTTGATTGACGTATGTACATATTTCTATAAAATGGGTATATGGGAGAGTGGTGCAGAAGTGAAATTGTGGACATTACAGCCTGTTGAAGTGTATGATTCTATTATGAAAGACGGTGTGTACAGATGTAAGCCTGAATTGTCAGAATGTTTGAATGTTTATACAGGCTACTTTTTGGGAATTGAAAAAGAGTGATATTAGAAAAGTGATTTATTATGGAAAAAGAAGGTGACAATAGATGTTGAGTGAATATGATGAAGAAATTGAAAAGTTCCTTGATGATGAAGCGGAAAATTATATTCCGCTTGAAGAAAAATTGCTTGAACGTGGCATTGATTTTGAAACGGCAGTGACAGTGGCTGATAAATTTCGCAGGAAATTTAATGATATGCTTGCTGTCAAGGGAATAGCCAAAAATAATATCAGTCAGGTTTGTGCGGATATTGCGGAGTTGTTAAAGCATGATACAGGAAATGAAACTGAATTTCTTTATACAGCAATGCTGAGTGAAGTGTTTCTTTTATTTGGCGAAACCGAGGATAATGAGCAAAAAGTGGAATTATGGCTGGAACAGTCCGAAAAAATGTATTATCTGCATACATTATTCTTTTTGGAAAAATGCAATTATCAGAAAATCAAAGATATATCAAAGTCAGCTAAAAGCAATACTGTCGGTGAAGTGGATTTGGAGGAGCATAAAATCCTTTATGATACCTTGATGCAGTATGATATATTTGAAGAAAGTTATGTTCTGGGGGAGAATATCGGAGAACTTATCCGACAGGTCAACGCAAATAACTGTCTGAAACAGATAAAGCCATATATTTGTACCGCTGTATTGAGCCGTAAAACGAAGAAAATGACAGCTCAGAAAGGTTTTATTCCGAATATCAAAAGCATATTCAAACCCATGATATACAAAATCGAAAGGGACAACGGTAAAAATTTTGACCGCTATCAAACATATCTTGAACTCTATGACCATCTGAAAAGAGTATATGACGGGGAATATGACAAAAATCTGACAGATTATTGCTTTACACATTTTTCAAATTTAAGTGAGTGGTTTTATGATAACTGTAAGCCTGATGATAATATTCCCATGCCGTTCAAGTATATTATCAATGAGATAATATCATTTGAGTATTCCGAAACAGAC
>ONIF01000388.1:0-3539 GCA_900317795.1 uncultured Eubacteriales bacterium
GACATTCATAACGCTTTCTTTTTTCTTCATTGGCAAAATGTGTTTCTCTTGATTGCTTTGTGCATACGCTGTAATCAAGAATTTCATCACCAAATTGTTTGCTTGTCAAGTCGAAAATGCAGTTTCCGACTGCATTAAAGCAGTGATAATTTCCACCGGGATGGAGTATTCCATAAACTTCACCGCCAAAAAAATCCTGTATCAAAAAGGCTGTAACGGAACATTGTCCCATAGTTTTGTTTTCGGCAGACCATTTATTTCTCAGTCTTGGGGCACAGGTTTCCGCACACCAGATTTTTGATAAAATATCATAGTAATCCGCAGGTGAAAGACCGTTTTTGTCCTGTACATCAGCAGATTCCCAACCGTAAAAATGATATTCAGACATTATATTCTCTCCTATCTCACTTTGCTTTGACATTTCCTATCTCCGTATATATCAGTTTTCCGTTTTCTCTGTGCGAGTGCATCAGAGAAAATTTTTCAACTGTCATTTTCACATTTTCCGTTCTCAACGATTTGATATATTTTTCCTGTTCGGAAAATATCCTCGCTTTTCTGATAATGGTTATATGCGGCTTGAAAGGCTTACGGTTAAAAGGAATATGTTCATTTTCCAATGCCTTTCTGACGCCTTCGGCAAGTGACATCAATTTGAAATTCCTTTTCAGTCCAACCCACAGAATATCACCGAAATTGCCGATTGTTTCTCCAAGTGATATTTCAAAAGGCTCAAATTCAACTTCACTCAATGCTTTCATAACCTTATTTGGACTATTATATTCACCTATAAATGCAAGTGTCAGATGAAGATTCTGACAATTTGTATAATTGCCTGTAATATTATTTTCTTTCATTTTATCCTGCAAATCTGTCAGGGATTTTTCTATTTTTGGACTGAATTTTACTGCAACAAAAAGACGCATTTGCTTTTCCTCCTTAATCATCATAAAAGTATTATATATCACGGTTAATGTTTTTGCAATAAAAAGCCTAAAATCAGTGTGAACTGCTTGACTTCGGGCTTTGACCTTTAATTGTCCTGAAAATTTCATTAGAATAGGTGGATACATTAGATTTGTTTCACTCTACCGGCAGTTGAATATTCCCCACTCAACCACCGGTATGTGTCTTTTTGAACGGAAACGGGTTAAAATAAAGAGCGAAAGGAGGACAATTCCGTGAATCAAATCAAAATCGGCAGATTTATTGCAGAAAGAAGAAAAGAACAGAAATTAACACAAATGCAGAAAAGTTAGGCATTACTGACCGTGCCGTGTCAAAATGGGAAACCGGAAAATCGTTGCCAGATGCCTCAATCATGCTTGAATTGTGCGGGCTGCTCAAAATCACTGTCAACGACTTACTGAGTGGGGAGGTAGTTTCAATGAACAACTACAATGAAAAATCAGAGAAAAATTTACTCGAAATGATCAAACAAAAAGAACAGGCTGATAAAAGGCTGCTGTCACTTGAAATCGTAATCGGTTTAATGTCAGTTATGTTCCTTTTTTCAATGATATTTATTGCAGCACTGATAGAAATGCAGGATTGGCTCAAAGTAGTGCTTATCGTTTTTGGATTTGTAATCTTTATGATAGGAATTTTGGTAGCTCTCAGAATCGAGCAGGTCGCAGGCTACTATGAATGTAAAAAATGCGGTCATAAATATGTGCCTACTTACAGAAGTGTTTATCTTGCCACGCACATGGGAAGAACACGCTACATGAAATGTCCAAGCTGCGGCAAAAAATCATGGCAGAAAAAAGTCATCAGCAGAGAAAATTAACATCACATACCAATAAAAAGCCCGAAATCAGCGTAAAATGCTTGACTTCGGGCTTTTTGGGATTGAAAGGAATTATTTGACTGTTATGCTGAAATATTTTTTTGAAATAGTTTCTGTGCTGTCCTTAACTTTTATACAGATGTCATAATCTGTATTTGTGTAAGGTCTGACAAGAATTTCATCATTGTTTTTGTATCCTTGACGTACAGTCCATTTTGTTTCGGACTTTTTCTTATAGAGTACCGCATACTGATAATCACCCATACCGCCTGTTGCAGAGCCTTTCAGAGTGACTGTTTCACCCTTTTTAATGGTTGTTGCGGAAATCATGGAAGTATTGGTAAGCTTTGCATTTACTTGTACGGTAAAGAATTTTTTGATGATAGAACCATCACTATCCTTGACTTTTACACAAACATCATAAGAAGTTGCCTTCGCAGGCTTGACAGTTACAGTATCGTTGTTACTGTAATTTTGTTTGACAGTCCATTTGGTATCATAGTTTTTCTTATACAGTACAGCGTATGTATAAGAACCTGTGCCGCCTGCCGCTGAAGCATTGACATTGAATGTACCGCCAAGAACGATAGTTCCCGAACTTATTTCGGAAAGGTTATTCAATGCGGAATAAGATGTACCCTGACTGCCGCCTGTCATTTCGCTGATTTGATTGACAGTGCCGTTTGAATAGGTGTAAGTGCCTTTTTCAAAACGGTAATTTGCACCGTTACGGCTGTCCCAACTGTTATTGCCGTCATTGAAGCATACATTCGCATAACCTGCCGTACCCAAATCAATCGTATATTTATGGGTATAGCCATTCATTTCACTTGTTTTTGTCATAGCCTTACCGGGAACATCTGTCCATGCACCTGTACCGATTTGATAGTGAATATATGGTGTGGAGTAGCCTTTGTAATAAATTGTTGCCTGATTGACCGTTACCTCTGAAACAGTCAGATTGACTGTTTTCTGAATGGTTGCACCGGCAGCGTCTTTGATGATAACTTTGACAGAGTAAGTGCCGACAGTATCGGGCTTGAATGACGCTGAAACACTTGCCGAATAATCTTTTATCAGTTTTTCAGTTCCGTTTTTGGTATAGGAATATCTGTACTGATAAGGAGCTGTACCGCCTGTGGCTGAAGCTGTCACCGTAACGGACTGATTTACAGAAACTTTCTGTGAAGAAAGGCTGATATTGCCGGAAAGTTCCTTTGGCTGGGAGGGTTGATATACTGTAATTGTACCGTTGGAATATGTATATGTACCCTTTTCAAAGTAATAGTTGGCACCGTTGCGGCTGTCCCAATTATTATTGCCATCGTTGAAGCATACATTGGCATAGGTTGCGTTACCCAAATCAATCGTATATTTATGGGTATAACCGCTTAATTCACTTGTTTTGGTCATAGCCTTGCCGGGAGCGGTTGTCCATGTGCCCGAACCTGTCTGATAGTGAATATATGGTGTGGAATAGCCCTTGTAATAAATGGTAATCTGATTGAGAGCAACATCTGCACCTTTTTCGACTTTGTATGTCATGGATTTTGAAGCAACGGATACACCATTATAAAGAGCATTTACGGTTATGGTATAAGTGCCCTCTTTTGTAGGTTTCCATGTTACAGAATTATCGGAATTCGCTGCAAGAGTTTGGGAAGTGCCGTTGCCTGTAATGGTATAGCTGCATGAAACGGGGACATTGCCGTCATTGACGGAAGTGTTGAAAGTAACGCTTTCACCTGTT
>ONIF01000388.1:3563-4156 GCA_900317795.1 uncultured Eubacteriales bacterium
TATAGCTGCATGAAACGGGGACATTGCCGTCATTGACGGAAGTGTTGAAAGTAACGCTTTCACCTGTTTTTGCAGAGGCCTTGTTCGTTGACAGACTGCCAATAGTAACGGCTGCTACTGTTAAATCAGCCGTTTTTTGAATGGTTTTTCCTGTGGCATCTTTAACGCTCACTTTAACAGTGTAAAGACCTGCCGAAGAAATGCTGATATTTGCAGAACTGTCGGAGGAGTAATTTTTGACAACGGTTTCACTGCCGTTTCTTTCATAGGAATACTGATATTGATAAGGAGCAGTACCGCCTGCTGCGGAAACAGACACTGTTACGGACTGCTTTGTCGGGATAGTTTTAGCTGACAGGCTGATGTCTGCATAAAGTTCTTTGGGCTTGGGCGGTTCATAAGTTTTGATAGTACCGTTGGAATATGTATAAGTTCCTTTTTCAAATCGGTAATTGGCACCGTTGCGGCTGTCCCAGCTGTTTCCGCCATTATTGAAACAAGCATTGATATACTCTTTTGTACCGAGGTCAATTGTATATTTATGAGTATAACCGCTGACTTCATTGGTTTTTGTCATGGCTTTGCCGGGAACA
>ONIF01000390.1 GCA_900317795.1 uncultured Eubacteriales bacterium
TCAAGAAGATATTTTCTGAATAAGGTATTCAGAAGAAATGATTTTCCACACCTGCGAATACCTGTAATAACTTTGATTTGTCCGTCCCACATATAATCTATCAACTGCTGTAAATATTTATCTCTTTTTATTTCCATAAAAATTCCCTCTCATTGAAAAGTATTGCTATTTTAGATGTAAGTTTTCAATATTATATCATAAGAACCAAAAACCAGTCAAGAAGATTATTGTCCGTATTTGACAACCGATTTAGAATGCTCATATATGCCCGTATAACGCTGCTGTATGCTCCTCAAACGTGTCAGGAGTAAAATTAATACCCCTAAGCCCTATCCCCCTCAAAATCGCCGTATTTTGAGCATATACAAGCAGTCTGAAAAGTGATAAAATAAATGACCGTATAATTAAATACTAAATAAACCGCCCTAAATTTTTACGTTTTGGGCGGTTTTTGATACTATTTTTAATATATTCATTTTGATACTTATTGATTGAATAATTGAAATCCTTGTGTTATAATTACGAAAAAGTGTGTCAAGACACAAAAATTCGTAATGGAGATGACTTTATTATGATTATCCAACGTGATTCTTATCTTAATAAACTTATCAGCAGAAAGCAAAACGGTCTTATCAAGGTTGTTACAGGTGTCAGAAGATGCGGAAAATCTTTTCTTCTTTTCAATCTGTTTCATAATCATCTTGTAAACAGCGGTGTTGATGAAGATCATATCATTGAAGTGGCACTTGATGACAGAAGTAACAAGCATTTGCGTGATCCTGATAATATGCTTTCGTTTGTCAAAGAAAAAATCAAGGATAATCCGATATATTATATCATTCTTGATGAAATTCAAATGCTTGATGAATTTGAAGATGTTCTCAACAGTTTTCTTCATATCCGTAATGCCGATGTTTATGTGACAGGCAGTAATTCCCGATTTCTCTCGTCTGATGTGATAACAGAATTCAGGGGACGTGGTGACGAGATAAGGGTACATCCGCTTTCATTCAGGGAGTATGTTTCCGTATATCAAGGGACTGTTGACGAAGCTTGGGAAGAATATTACACATACGGCGGTCTGCCGCTTATTTTAACCAGAAATGACGATGAAGAAAAGTCCGAATATCTTATTTCCCTGTTTCAGAAAGTGTATCTGACCGATATAATTGACCGTCACGGTATCAATAACAGTGAAGAATTGAATGAATTGGTAGATATTCTTTCTTCTGCCATAGGCTCACTCACAAATCCTCTGAAACTGTCAAATACTTTCAAGAGCATGAAAAACAAGTATATAAGCGATAAAACCATCAACTGTTATCTTGACTATCTCACAGACGCTTTTCTTCTCAGTAAAGCTGTCCGCTACGATATCAAGGGAAAAAAATATATCAATTCCCCGTCAAAGTATTATTTTGAAGATATCGGACTTCGTAATGCCCGTCTGAATTTTCGCCAGATGGAAGAAAATCATATCATGGAGAATATCATTTACAACGAACTGAGAATACGTGGATACAGAGTAGATGTCGGAGTTATCGAAAAATTTGAAAAAAGTGCGGATGGAAAAACTGTAAGAAAATTGTTGGAAGTAGATTTCATTGCTTCAAAAGGCAGTGAAAAATATTATATACAATCGGCATTTGCACTTGATACCCCTGAAAAACGGGAACAGGAAGAAAGACCTCTCAATACGATTGGTGACTCATTCAAAAAAATTGTTATCGTTCGTGACAATATCAAATTGAGAAGAAATGAGCAAGGTATCGTTACAATGGGTATCAAACAATTTTTGCTTGATGAAAACAGCCTTGTCTTATAATTCATTACGAAAAAATGTGTCTTGACACAAAAATTCGTAATAAGAATGATTATATTATGATTATTTGATATAATCATCTCTATTGTGAAGATACAAATATTTAGTAGTGACATAGCCGCAGGACGCTTATATTTGCGTTCTACGGCATTTTTTGTTCAAGGGGTATAATTTTACCTTTTTGGCGTTTGAACGCAATACAGGGCATTGTAGAGACTCTACAGACGATTTTAAAACGCGTATACTCAATATACCAATTCTTACAAAACTGCGTATTTATCATTCGGCATAAAATCAGAAGTACATTTGAAAGAAAATTGCATAAAATAGGAGGTCGTATTATATGATTTTTGCATATTTTCAGATAATCTTATTGAGCTGGGCAATTCTGCATTCGTGCTCCCGAATGGAATTCTCAATGCGTATCCTGTCATCTCCGTTTGCTCCCTGCAATGCCGTTTTCAGTCTTTCAAGCCTTTTGGAAGTTACTTCAAGTTCTGCTCTGTTC
>ONIF01000391.1 GCA_900317795.1 uncultured Eubacteriales bacterium
AATAATTGTTCGTCTTGAGTTGAGTGCCTTGTATAAGATTAAAATACCTTACCGATGCAGTATACATTTCTGAACAAAGGGTGTTGTTATCGAAAATAAATTTGTGTGCATCATTCCACGACTTGCAATGTCCGTTCACGTCATTTCCAACATCATCCTGCATAAGAAATGTTTCTGTATCTATCGTTTTACCGATAGTACCATTCAGTATCTTTTTATAAACCTGTCCTATCATTGATGCCTTAATATAATCAGGGATAAAATTATCGGCTGGAATATTACTTATTATATCAACAAATTTACTTTTATTTCTTTCAAGCCATGAAGTAGCGAAAAAAACCGCAGATGCAGAATCCGGAAAATTCCATGACCTTTTACCCAAATAAAGCCACTTTCCGAAACAAAGAAGCAACTGATATGTTTCCTCCGTATCCTCCAATATGATGAAACATTTATCCTCTGCCTGATCCTGTCTTCTGAAACCAATCAATTTACTTCCAACAGATTTTTTGAATCTGTCCTCTGAATCCAATGAAACTCCTTCCTGCTGCCAATTTACCGTTTCATATACAAAGTCACTTATTCCTTCTCTCACTTTGAGTGATTGTATCAGAACACCGCCGTCACGATGCCAAGATATAACATTTTGCTTAAACGAATCATATTGCTTTTGTTTTTGCGGATCGACCTTTGGCATAATTTTTGACTTTTCGGGTTTAGATATATCTTTTTTATCAGACTGTACAGCAGTTTTGGGAACAGTAACATTTTGCTTGTCCGAAATGTTTTTATTATCAGCCTGAACAACAACAGATGTTCTGGTCAGTTTATCTGTAAAAGCTTCAAAGCCAAGTTCCTTGAAGATTTCTTTACTGATACCGGAAATTTTTTCGTCAGATGTCACATCAAGGGTTTTGTCTGTCCAAAATCTTATAAATGCAACTAAACGCTTACGGTAATCTGATTTTTCGGAATCAGGTATATTTAATGAAGAAGTGATACTGCCTATCCTGTTTTCCACGGCTTCCGATAAATTACTTTTCCATTCGCTGCTGATACAAAATTTAGGAAATGATGAAATGTCACTGATAACTTCCCTTATAGCCGGTTCAACAATATCACGAAGAATATATCTCGGAGTCTTTTGGTCAGGCATGGCATCATACAAATTCAAAATTGCACTTTTGGTAAAGGGATACAGCGAAATAGTATTTTTGTCTGTCAATTCAAATTTGTCCCATACATCATGTTCTTTACTCTGAAAAACAGGCATATCATCTGTATTGGCACCATATGTTATCCATTCATTCAAGGTGCTTTCTTCCAATGAAACCGCATTAAGATATCTTGCCACAAATTGCAACAGATCCTGCGGATCATCCCCCAATGCACCTTCATGTATCGTGATCTGCTTTGTTATTCTGTCACGGTAATTATCCCTGAATTGTTGATAATACTGGCTTGTCGTACCCACCACAGAAATCAGTCTGCACATATTATCATCAGCATTTTTTCCCGTATGACCTGTTATCAGTGCCTGAAGCAAAGCCTGATTGATACCTGTAAAAGATGTTATATCTTCCACAAGCAATATCAGATTTTTACCTTGTCTGTGCAGTTCCTGTCTTATTTCTTTAAAAATCTGTTCAAAATCACCCGGTTCAATACCTGCACTTGTCTGAATCACTGTTTCCACAAAGCTGTTGATATAATCCGTTACTTTATGTATAAAGTCGGTATCACTGCCTTCCATAAGACTATTGGCAAAATCTCTTGCTTTTTTATCGGCATAATCCAACTTTTCAACAAACTCAAGGTCAAGTGTCATATCTTCATATGTGAATTGTGCGATAGAATCAAGGTCTATATCCGAAGATGTACTCTTTATCTTGTTATATATTCTTTCAATCGGACCGCCTGCTTCCATCATTTTTTCCTGGAAATCCGAATTATGGAATAAAGCAATCAGCTTTTTCAGCTTTACATTACTAAGCGTTTCACCCTTACCGCTTTCAAGTTCATTTTCAAGTTCCACAATAAACTGATGATACAACGTCAGTTTGAATTTAGTTTCATTCAATGTCTGATTCGCCCTGACAAGCCTTTCATAGACTTCTCTATTGGTGATTTGCTGTACTTCTTCTCTTGCGAGAAGCTGTCTGATCGTACCTTTGAGGGTATTGTCACTTCTTCTGATAAGAAGCACAACTTCATCCTGCATATCACTTATATTCAATCTTGCACTGATCCATCTTATAAAATGAGATTTTCCTGCACCGCTTGAGCCTTCAACAATAACAAACTGATGTTCATTTCGTTTCTGCTCAT
>ONIF01000392.1 GCA_900317795.1 uncultured Eubacteriales bacterium
AGAAATATTGGAGAATATATCCGATTACAAAAACAGCGAAGAACTTATTGAACAGTATGATGAAAAAGTCAGAGAACATGAGGATAATATAAAAGAACGTGACCGTCTTGCAAATCTTGAAAAGACATATCAAAAAGCATACAGTCTTTATAAGACTTCTAACACAAATCAAATCCAAAAAGCAAAAGAGATATTTGAAAGTCTTTCAAGCTATAAGGATTCGAATGAGATGATAGTCAAGTGTGATAAAAAAATCAAAGAACTGCAAAACTCAGAAGAATATGAACAGGCTAATAATCTGGTTTTAGAAGCCAAATCACACTATAACACTTTTGTTAAAGAAAATATCATAGAGGCAATATCCGAACTTGATGAAGCAGAAGAAATCTTTGTATCACTTGGTAATTATAAATTTTCCAAATCAATGGTTAAAACTTGCATAGACAGAAAACAAGATTATGAATCCAAAATTGAAGAATTGGAAATCAATGAAAAAAAGGCACAAGAAACACAAAGAAAAATCAAAATTATTTTAATAATAGTTATTATCATTATTTTAAGTATTCTTTTTTTTATAGCTATTTTCTTACAATTTTTTCATAACCATGTTTCATTTTTAAATTTAACGCATTTTCTTGTTGTGGAGAAGTGCTTCTGATTTAAGCATTGTGTTCACCTTTGCATTTCTGACAACCGAAAACAACTCATTATCAACCGCCTAATGTTTTTTAGGATAAAGACAATGCAGAATGTAATCTTTATTTTGCGGCAAAAACGATAAACGGATTTTTCCCTCTTTGGTGGTTACTGCTACAAAGCGGTCTTTTTCATCATTCAGCTTTTCAAGTTCTGACGGTTCTATCATCAAAAATTCCGGCTCTGCTCCCAAAAGTTTTGCTTTCCTTTCCATTTCTTGATAGTTTTCCAACGGCGTGTAATAGTGATTGTGCCGTTCAAGACGCTGTACATCTTCAATTTCAAAGATTTTTTCAAAAAGCTGTCTGTCTTTTTTCTTAAAAGTATAAAATATCGTATTTTACAACTTTGTGAGATAAATCAGATCCCTATTTACAAATTGGAAGAATTTACAGGAGTGCCTACTGTAACAATCAACAATATACTTTATGGAAAAAGTATGAATCCCAAACTGAACACAATAAAACAAATTTGTGATGGTTTGGATATTACTCTTGCAGAATTTTTTGATACTGATGAATTCAATAATCTTGAACAGGAAATAAAATGATATTTGAAAATCAAGAGGTCAAGGGGACGCTCTACGAAGATAGCGACTTCTTGTTTTGATTAATGGTATATATCCTTCAAAGTAAGAAGTTTTACTTCGCCTTTTTCGCCAAATCACTCCTAAAAAAACAAACTTATGATATAGTAACTCGTAAGTTAGTATATCATAAGTTTATTAACGTGAGTTCGATGTAACTGAAAAATATTCTGACAATGATGAAATTAAGTATGTCATTCCGAACGCAGTGAGGAATCTTCAAAAGATTCTTCGTCGCTGTCGCTCCTCAGAATGACAGTATAATAATTTTTCGTTTTGTCAAGAAGTACATTTTATAAATACTCAATAATAATTTCATCGAGTTGACAGGCAATATCTTTGAAATCGCTGTCCAAATTGAGAGTTTTTATGCCGATAGGATTATTGCTGATTACAATTTTTCTTTCATCTTGCAAGTTATCTTCCTCCGTTTTGGCATAAAGCAAAAGTCCTGAAACATTGCCTGTATCATCTTTATCCATATTTTTAACATAGGAAAATATCTGATAAAGATGTGCCGAACGGTAGGTGCTTTTATAATTTTCAGCCATGATTTTACTGTAATATTTTGTATCAATAATAAGTGTTTTATTGCCGTTTTTCAATGTAATATCCGTTTGCATTGACGGCAGGAATTTTATAAGATCACTGTTATTTCCGTCAGTGATATTCCAGTCTATTCGTTGTGCTTTGGGGTGCAGATACTTGTGGTGCTGTCTGTAGTACTCCATAACAAAACGCTGAAAAAGCATTTCCATATGTTCATCAGAAAATGATATAAGTTTGAATTCGCCTTTGTCGGTTGTTTGCAGGAGGCTTGTAAGTATGAAATAACATATATTCAAAAGCAGTTCATAATTTCTGTTGTTTCGCCTGTATATCAATTTTTGCCATTGAATATGGTTTGTATCTGTCAGATCAACATTACCGAAAAAAAGAAGTATTTTTTTCAAATCATGAATTTGTTGTTTGTCAACATCTTTTGAATGGACAAGACGATATATAGTTGTTTTGAGTATCTGATTATAGATATTATTTTCGGAAAAGTCATCATATTCACAGGCAAGTTTCTGACTGCAACGTGATTTCAACTTTGCTGTATCGGAAATATTTACTTTTCCACGCATTACGGAAATATTTTCCTGTATCGGCACATATTCACGGTAAAGTCCCTGTTTAAGCTGACGTGAAACTCCCTTGACAAGAATAGCCGCAAACAGATCATTTATTTTGTCAAACTTTTCTGCCGCAACTTTTTCATAATCTCCCTGCTTGAGAATCTGAAAGGCATACGAAAGCATATAGTAAATATTTTTTATCAGAATACCCTTATCATTCGTCATACGGCTCACCTATTGCAAGATACAGTTTTTCTTTCCATTTTGAAAGTTCACTGTCATTATCAAACCAATATTCTTCTATCAGGGGAATTATCTCATATTCAACTGCACTTTTTACCCATTCGTCATTTATATTATCTGAAATAAAATAGCTGTGACCGATTTCAAAGCCTTTTCCGAGAGAGGTATCTTCTTTAATTGCCTTGTTAAGTTCAATAATTTTTGCGATAATGCTATGATACAAGGGAGATTTGATGTTTTGAATGTACTCTGCGAAGCCGTTTTCATCAGCCTTTTCAAAAGCAGGGGACATTGTGTAAAAACTGAAACGTCTGCGGAGAGCGTAATCTATCATAGCAAGACTTCTGTCAGCGGTATTCATCATGCCGATGATATACAGATTTTCGGGTATGTAAAACGGTTCACTGCCATATACAAGATTGATTTGCTGTTCAGAACCACGCTTGTCGTTTTCGATAAGCATAAGAAGTTCGCCGAAAATCTTGCTGAGATTACCACGATTTATTTCGTCAATGATAAAGAAATACTCATTGTCGGTATCATTTTTTGCCGTTTCACAGAAACGATAAAAGACACCCTTTTCAAGTTCAAAACTGCCGTTGTCAGTCGGGCGGTATCCCATGATAAAATCCTCATAGGAATAGCTTTGATGAAACTGCACCATACATACACGGTCATTATTTTTCTCACCCATAACGGACCATGCAAGACGTTTGGCACAGTAAGTCTTGCCGACACCTGGAGCACCCTGCAAAATGATATTTTTCTTTCTTTTGAGCAGAGCAGTCAGTTTGTCATATTCGTTTTCACTCATAAAAACATCTGAAAGGAAATTTTCTTTTGCATATATTGGATTTAAATAAATACTACTCTCATTCACAATGTTGTTTAATGCATAGTGGACATCATTGCCATCTTCTGAAACAATAATAAATTCTTTGTCTCTTGATGAAAATTTATTATCTACTCCTATGCAACTAGTGCGAATTGTTGAAGTGACAACACTTTGAGGATTTTTGGCGTTAAATTTATATAGATCATTTTCTATAATTGCTTCATATATTTGTTTGGAGGTCATACCTTCTTTTTTGTCCTTAAGAACTACTTTTATTACTTCACATATTGTGTTA
>ONIF01000394.1 GCA_900317795.1 uncultured Eubacteriales bacterium
ATTGACGAAATTTTAATAAAATGAGGTGCAGAAATGAAGATTATAGAGGGACAAAAATATTATACTATTTTCGAGGTTGCGGAAACTGTCGGAGTACATTTTCAGTCTGTCAGACGTTGGATAAATCAAGGCAAATTGAAAGCCGTCAAAGTCAGCAGGAATTATTATATCAATGCCGCCGATGTAAGAAAATTGGTATCGGGAGAACCGACAGAGCCGAAAGACAAAGAGCCTGTTGAAACTGTCGGGGACAGCGGCAAAACATACGAAAACTTGAAAGCGGCTATTTTGTGGGTTTTGGAAAATCGTGGAAGCACTCTTGATGTTGATACATTAGGCATTGACACACTCAACAAGGGTTACGAAAAGACAACAGGAAAAATAGACAAACTTTTTGAAAAGCATTTGCCGAAAGAACTCCGTGAAAACAGTAATTTTGATTACGCATACATGACAATATATGACAACGCATTTAAACAGGGATATCAACTTAACATGGACTAAACAGAGGAGCAGCAACTATGATTATTAAAAAAGTGCCTTTTTCTGAGGAATACAGAAATCAAATAACAAACGTAGGCGAAGAAGCAAAAATGGAACTTGAACTAATGGAAATGTGGGCTAATGAAGAATATGTCCACTCATTTGGAAAAAACATAAATATGACTTATACCCACGAGGATATTCCAGACGGTTTAACACATACACTAAAACTCTCTGAAAAAGATAAAGAAACAGTAAGACAAGCTATTTTGTCAGATGTACAAGAAATATTGACAGCACTAACAAAAGAAGATATTGAAGAACTAATGAGGGCAAAGATAAGGGAATTTGAGAAATTCAACCCGAAAAACGAAAACGCAAAAAAAGGTTTAGATCGTTTGAAAGAGTTTTACACACCCAACTATTCAAACTGTTTTAATATAATCCAAAATGAAATATTATTTTCTCAAATATCCGCTTATGATTATTACAGGATTGACAATTTGGAAGTCATCAATCTTATTGAACAAAAGGTAACGGAGTGGTATGAAATGCCGTCTGACAGTAAAGACGGTAAAAAAACACTTAAAGAATTGCCAAGAGTGAAACGAGCACCAACACCAGAAAAATACATTCTTCCTACATACAAACTCGTTGACACCCTTTTTAGTGGCGAATTTCCAATCGGTATAGAAAAGGCTATCAATATGGCAAGTGAAAAAGATAACCGCAAAGGAAAGACAGCATACACGTTGATGATGTTGAACTTTGATGAGCTTGGGGACGGTATCAAAATAAGCCGTGAGTTGTCCATATATGATCAACAGGTATGGAATTCCTGCGTAAATTTAATATTGAATGGTTATAAGATAATTACACCGTCACAGATTTACAAATGGATGGGCTATGAAAGCACAATGGGGAAAACCGAAAAAAACAGAATTATGGAGAGTATAAACACAATCATTCGTGCAAGGGTATTCATAGACAACGAGAATGAACGAAAATTGTATAACTATCCTGAAATCTCCATTAACACGCCCTTGTTAGCAGCTAAAGTTGTAACCGCCAAATCGGGCAAAAATGAAGTAACTGCTATTGAAATAATAGAAATTCCAGACCTTTTCACCGTTGCAGAAGAAAGAGGACAGATAACAACCATTCCCTTTGAGGTATTGGAAGAATCTGCAATAGACAAATCCGAGAGCAATTTACAGCTTTTAACCTATTTAACCAGAAGAATTATACAAATGAAGCACGACAGCAACACTTCAAAAAAAATTCTGCTACAAGCCGTATACAAGAAATGTGAAATCGATACAAGACTTAAAAGGCACAGACTTCCTGAAAAGCTAACCAAAGTGCTTGACCGTTACACAAAGATCAAATGGATAAACGGATATGAACTGACAGATAACGAAATTATAATCAAATTACCTAAAAAGAATTAAAATTAATACAGCGGCAACAGATATGAGCCGCTGTATTTTTTTGCTTTCTCAACAAAATCATAACGATATTTTTGCCTATTTCTTAATATTTGTGAAAATTAACGACAGGAATTTTGAAACGCTAAGCAAGGAATTTTGAAACGCTAAGCAAGGAATTTTGAAACGCTAAGCAAGGAATTTTGAAACAAAGGTTGTATCAAATATTTGTGATTCTCATTTTTTTCAATCGTCAAAAAAACCGCTTTTATTCTGCACAAATCTGCTAAAAAATTGTGACCAAAAACATAAACTCATCTTTTTCAAAATATGTTAAGTCTTATAAGTATTTATAAGACTTATAACGGCGAATTGCCGCACTTGACAGGTGCGGCAATTCCGCCTATCCTAACAGAAAACGAACCGAGAAAGAAGAACTCATACAAAAGAGATAATTTTCTTTTCACGGATAAGCCATAGATATGGGATAGAAAACTGGCAAAGCAAAGGGCGATCGTTGAAACTTTGGAAATTGTTCAAGGCTGAATGTCATGTAGCATTCATTCCACGACTTTGGTATCAGGGAACTGTCTAAAAATGGGATCGACAGCAAAGAAAGCTATTTCCTTTCACGGTATTAAATGC
>ONIF01000395.1 GCA_900317795.1 uncultured Eubacteriales bacterium
TGCGGTTTTTGTTTTTATTTCTTTGGCATGGGTCTTGTTTCGGGCGGCAACTATTCATGATGCGCTTTATATTTGGGGGCATATGCTAGATGGTATAGCAAATCCGAAATCATATGTGTTAAACGGGATATTAGGCATCAGCGATTTAGGCATGCGTAAAAGGGCATTGTTCGAGACAGTTATTCTGATATTCCCGGTTTTTATAGCCGATCTTATTGCGTCGAGGCGAAGAAAAAGCAGTGCGGAACTCCTGAACGAAGCTAAGCCGATTGTTCAGTGGATCATATTCGTTGCATTTGCATGTGCCGTCATCATACTGTCTGCGAAAGGAGTTGCGACCGAATTTGTTTACCTTCAGTTCTGATGATATGAAAAGATTCATTAAAAAAGTCATTGCTTTTGTGGCTGTTGTTGTGATCCTTATCAGTGCGGCAGACTGCATCATTTTATTGCGTATGCAAAAGAATTGGGGTACAATGTCCTCGAGGCGGGGAGATAAAGCAACCATAAAGGATGTGCCGGACGGTATCAATCTTTGCAACTTCGGCTCCAGTCATGGCCTGTATGGTTTCAACTACATTTCTGTGTCAGATGAGTATACATGCTTCAATTTTGCCCTTCCGGGGCAAAGCCTGTCGTATGATTTCAGAATACTGAAGAATTACGCGGACAGATTGGAAAAGGGTGCCATTATTTTTATACCTGTTTCGCATTTCTCATTATTCGGTGTTGCCGAAGATGAGGCTGTAAACTTTGAATCTATAAACCGCAGATATTACAGATTTCTTGATCCTCAAAACATAAAAAATTACGATTGGAAAACAGCAGTTTTGGCAAAGTACTTTCCTGTATTGATTACAGACAGTCTGGTTTCTTTGGTAAAGCAAATGGTAGATGATAACGACGAAAATTGCTGGGGAAACGAAACGGATCCGGAAACTGCGGCTAGTCACGGTGTTGTGAGATATGACACCTTTGTCGAAAGCCGAAAGGATTCCGAAGGAAACCGTGTCTTCAATGACAGTGAGATATCAGCACTTATTGATATGATAATGTATGCAAAAGAAAACGAATGGATACCTGTATTGGTTACAACCCCATATCTCAGCGAATATAATTCTGCAGTAAAAAAGCGAGATCCTGATTTCCTTAATGATTTCTATGCTGCTGTCAATTATGTAATAGAAAAAACTGAAGTTAAATACTTTGACTATTCAGAAGACGTAAGGTTCTCAAATGAGTATACTTTCTTTTTCAATACTGATCACTTAAACTATAAAGGTGCCGCACGATTCACTGAAATTCTGGTGGAAGAGGTAGTGCCGGAGCTTTAAGCGAACCCTTTGAGACGGCATAATTGCCATGGCTCAACTGTGACGGCAGTCAAAGAAAGATTAGAATCTGTTTCTAAAGTCATAAAATGGAATCAAGGCTGTATTCTGATTAGTTAATAATTATTTACAGACGGCAAGTTTTAGGTTTACTGCTTCTTCTTTTGTGCTTGTGCTAAGCAGTTGAGCGGTCGCTGGTAAAGAGTCCTTGTCATGAAGCCATCTCCCTTCTTGCCCTGACCAGTGTGCTTTTGCTGATGCCAGTCATTTTCTGTACCTGTCCATAGCTTTTGCCAGCTTTCAAAAGGTCAAGGGCAAGATGAATCTGTGCGTCTGAATACTTGCGCGGTCTACCGTCCTTGAAATCAGGGTTTTGCCGTAGAGCTATTTTCGCGGATTGTGTCCTCTCCACTATGGTTCCACGTTCATATTCCGCAAAAGCAAGCATCACAGTCAATATAAGGTTTCCCGTCAAGGTGTTCTCCACCAAGCCCATGTTGAGAATGTGAACTTTCACCCCACGGTCAAACAGTTCCCGCACGGTCTGGACGCCCTGAATGGCTGTGCGGGCGAATCTGTCCAGTTTCGTGACCACCAGCATATCCGATGCGGTCAGCTTATTCATAAGCGCTTGAAAAGCTGGGCGTTCCATCGTCTTGCCCGTGAAGGCTTCCTGAATGATTTCCTGACAGCCATATGCGGTGAGGGCGGCAACCTGTTCTTCCAAGCTGTTTCCATCCCTGCCCTGCGTGGCGGTTGATACTCTCGCGTAGCCGTAAATCATAGCTTTTTTCCCTTCCATTTATGAACCTATCTTTTGACTACATTTGACACTATGTTCTGGCACGATTTTTTCACCGTGCCAGAACTTTTAAGTTTTGAACCGTCAGCCCTGACGGGGCTTATTGCCCCGTCAGAATGTAGTTCACAGCTTTGTCCGCTTTGCTTGCCGCCGATACGATGAAGCGTTTATCGTTCTTTAAGGCTT
>ONIF01000397.1 GCA_900317795.1 uncultured Eubacteriales bacterium
TGCAAAAAACTTATCTGTTTTTACAAGTCTTTTTCCAAGTTCCTCTAACTTGTATTTCAGAAATGCTGTGAACATTCCCCAACCGTTGTCCGAAACAGACTTGCCGAAATTCAGCGACCGTGCCATTGCCTGCATATTCAGATTTTCAATACACACACAATCGTAGGAATTGGCTATCTTCCTTGACTGCTTGTGCAGAAAATCCTTTCTTTGATTGACAACCTTTTCATGCAGCTTTGCAACTCTGATACGCTGTTTTTCTCTGTTCTTTGAACCTTTCACCATTTTGGACAGCTTTCTTTGTTCTCTTTTCAGTTTCTTTTCAGCTCGCCTGTAGTATCTTGTCCGAGAAAACTTTCCAGTTCTTTTTCGGTAATTTCTTCTTCATACTCAAAAAGAATACTTGCAAAATATTTTCCACTTGGTGTTTGGCTAACCGTAACGGATTTTAAGATATAATGCTCGGGAATGTCTCTGTGTTGCTTTACCTTTACTTTTCCGATTTTGGGCAATGCAATCATTCCGTTTTCAAGTTTTATGTTGTTATTCACACAAACGGTTGTATAGCTGTTGTGATTATTTTTCTTTGACTTGAAGTTCGGAAACCTTGTCTTTTGATTCTTGAAAAAGTTCTGAAATGCTGTGTCAAGGTGTCGCAAAGCCTGCTGTAGTGAT
Organism: uncultured Eubacteriales bacterium; assembly: GCA_900317795.1. GTDB lineage: Bacteria > Bacillota > Clostridia > Oscillospirales > Acutalibacteraceae > UBA1213. The sequence goes on from ONIF01000397.1 coordinate 676, forward strand.
ATACTGTCAACTTCTTGCAAAAACCCTTTTTCTTTTTTCAAGATCGTCAAATCATTTGCACACTTCGTATATCCGAATGTAATTTTCTCTTCTTCATACAGCTTAATTCGTTTGTCAAGATAGTAATTATATATCATTCGTGTACAACCAAAGGTTTTTGAGAACATTGTCTCTTGCTCCGAATTTGGATATATTCTGAATTTATATGCTTTGTTCAATGCTCCTCACCTCATTAAATTGTATCGTATCATCATATTTTTAAGATGTCAAGTTATTCTCAGCCCTACGGGCTGACGGCAATTCATCCCCGACCTATAGAGGTCGGAGTCTGCTTGCCGGGGGAGGATAAACTCCAGACGGTGCTACGCTTCCCCCACGATGTTACGAAACCCGCAACACATCATAAACAATCCGCTTCGTATATTTCAGTAAAAATATACCATAGGTATATTGCAACTACTTCTCCTGTTCGTATTTCTCAATTGCCTTGAGGAACCGTTTGCCGTAGCGGTCGAGCTTATACTCCCCCATGCCATGGATGGCAGCCATTTGCTGCATGGTACGGGGCTTTTGTACTGCCATATCCCGCAGCATTTGGTCGGTGACAATGGCAAAGGACGGAACACCCGACAACCATGCTAACCGTTCCCTCTGCTCCTGTAAACAAACCAACAGTTTTTCATCACAAGGCGTTGGCTGCTGCACGATATACTTCTGTCGGGCGATATGGTCGCATACACTGCAACCCTGACACTGCGGCAAAAAACTTTCCCCGAAGAAGGACAGCAACTTTTGCCGCAGACATATATTGGACTGCACATAGCCGATCATCTTTCGCGTATTTTCCCACTGATTCTGGCGATACTGCACGAGAGAAGGCTGTTCCTTCCATTCAGAGGACGGCACAGCTGTTTTGGCAAAGAACAGCAGGCGATGGATGTCCCACTGGTTGTACAACACTGTACACTTGGCAGGTGCCCCATCACGTCCGGCTCGTCCCGCTTGTTGATAGTACTCTTCCAGACTAGACGGCAAACCCATGTGCAGAACATACCGCACATTGGGTTTGTCAATGCCCATCCCGAAGGCATTCGTTGCCACGATAATGCGTGTCTTATCATACAGGAAGGACTCTTGGTTCCTCCGCCTTTCCTCATCGTCCATACCGGCATGATAGGGCAAGGCAGCAAAACCGCTGCGGCACAGCATATCTGCTATTTTTTCTACCCGATCACGGGTCGCACAGTAGATAATGCCCGACACATCACCGGCTTTGGTGACATAATCCCGCACATACGTCTCTTTGTCGTTCAACACTTCACAGACCTCCCAGAATAAGTTGGGACGGTCAAAGCCTGTTGTCAGCGTAAAGGGGGATTGCAGCCGCAGGCAGACGAGAATGTCCTCTTTAACCTGCTCGGTCGCCGTAGCGGTAAAGGCCGAAACGACCGGTCTCTGTGGCAGTTTGTCGATAAAATCGGCGATCTGCCGGTAGCTTGGCCGGAAGTTGTGCCCCCACTGCGAAATACAATGGGCTTCATCCACTGTCACCATGGAAATATCGCTGTGACACGCAAAGTCCAGAAAGCTGTCCGTGGCTAACCGTTCGGGAGCTACATAGATGATCTTGTAAACTCCTTTACGGGCGTTTTCCGTTGCTAATTGTATCTGTCGAGGGGTAAGGGTACTGTTGAAGTATGCTCCCCGTATCCCTGCGGACAGTAAATGATGTACCTGATCTTGCATCAGCGAAATGAGGGGCGAGATCACTAGCGTGATACCCGACATCATGAGGGCAGGCACCTGATAGCAAAC
>ONIF01000403.1 GCA_900317795.1 uncultured Eubacteriales bacterium
AGTTTTTGTATTGCTTTTTGCAGTCTGTTCACGTCACATCACCTCAAATACAAAATAGCCGTTGTCAAACACATCGGAAATATCTGCAAAAGCCTGTTCACAGATTTTTTGAGCGTTTGCAAGAATAGAGGAAGATGACTTTACAGAAACGTCACCAACGGTAATATCACCGCCGCTTTCAGTGATTGACCAAAGAATATATCTGTAATATGCAAGAGCAGCGGCAGCAAATTCCAATTTGCTGCCGCAACTGCTTGTATCAGAGTTGGGCTTTAGGTGTGCAGTTATGTATTCTTTTGCAGTTTCGCACATAAAGCGGAAGTTTACAGAAGTTTCCTCGTCAGAGCCTGAAAGACGGCTGAAAACAGAAATAATATTTTCAATATCCAACCGTCAACGCCCCCTTAAATTGAAAGAACTTTTGCAGCGTCGGTGAATATCTTTGAAAAGCCTGTTGTACAGCTGATAGCGGTACAGCCAAGCTGTCTGTCAATGAGTTTGTCGGAGTCTATGACAATACCGCCCGACTGTATCATTTCCAAAGCACAGTTTTTATCAAGACCAATAATTTTATTGCTTGCAAGAGTGGGGGCACAAATCAATTTTGCACCGAGAGGAGTAAGCATTTTGCCTGTACCGTGAAAGTCAAGACCTGCATTTGCGTCTTTCATTTCGGAGAATGCCAAAATCTGCTGAATGAGAGCAGGCGGGGCAATGATGGTATTGAGTTCATAGGGTGCAAGACCTGCCCAAAGTTTAAGCAGGGAGTTATAAGAGAAAGTGCCGCTTTCTGTAATGGTTTCGGCAGCATTATTGCCGCCATCACCGTTGACAAGTACGTTTACAGCGTCAGAAAGTTGTTCTCTTGCTATATATGCACCGATTTGACGAAGTGTTACAGTAAAAATATCCAAACGCTGATATTTGAGAGCTTCATAAGAAGCTGTAAGCACTCTGCCACGTTTTGTAAGGCTGACAAGATTGGGATTTGTCTTTATTTCGGTCTGAGGAAGTTCCGCCCCCTCTGCAACAATGCTGTTGTTTTCACCGACAGGCGAAGATGTAACAGAACGGTAGTCCAAGCCGTTGATAACAGTTTTAGCGGCTGTTATGTCTGAAAGCACATCAGCACTTTTCATTCCCTGCATGACGGCACGGGAAATATATTCGGGGAAAAGCACAGCGGAATTTGCCGTCTGAAAGAATTTCTGCACATCATCGGAGTGAGAGCCGCATACTTTTATATCATATCTTTTCAACTGTCGCTGAAAAGAGTCCAAGCCCTCCATATCTGTATTTTTGTAATTAGCGGAGGGGTCAAGTTCCTCCAAAGTTTCGGTAAGGGATTTACCGTTTGCATACATACCTTTTTCGAGTTTGATTGAATCATAGAAAGCCATATTAAAAAATCCTCCTTATTAAAGAATAATACCTGCGGTATTTGTGGTTGAATCGACATCTATCACAAGATGTTCTCTGCCGTTGGTGGCGTCAACTTTAATTTTGCCCGTGTCAACGACAAGTTTTTTATAGCCGACAGCGATAGAGCCTGTATAAGACAGACGAACATAACCGTCAAGCTGTACGGCAGCATAGCCGTTTTTAAGGGACTTGCAGACACCGCAGAAAGTGGAAGTTGCATTTGCAACCTTGCCGTTTGCGGACATTACGACAGGCAAGCCGACAGTTACACCGCTTGCCGCCTCAAAAGTTACTGTATTGGCATTATAGCCGTCAAAAGATACTGTCATAGAAAAAATCCTCCTTAAATATTTTTATAGATGTTGTTAGAAGTACGGACAGAGCCGTTTTTTGAAAGCTGGGGTTCCACAGGGATAATATCAGCGGTTTTCGCTTCAAAAGCCTTTATGAGTTCATTAAGCTGACTGACAGACAAGGCATTTGTAATATTTTCAAGCGTTTCGGCTGAAATATCGGGAAGTGCAAAAGCTGAAAGAGTTTTGATTTCTTTGATAAGGCTGTTACGGTAAATTTCACCGTCGTTTGCCTTTTGTTTAAGGGAACGGAATGTTCCGGCAAGTTCCCTTACTTCATCAGCGGAGAAAGTCTGTTCTTCACCGCTGAAAAGACGTTTTTCAATGTTCATTGTGTGATTTCCTTTCGGGTTGAAATTTTTGATAACGCCTGCATTTTTCTGAGCAGGCACAGCAACGAATGACCATTCATAAGCATCTGTTGGCTTGTCGAGAGTGACAAAACAGAGCTTATTGGAATAATATTTGCCCTTTGAGTGAGAGCAGAGAGCAATTTCATTTCCGCATAT